>JAQXIQ010000131.1 GCA_029007865.1 Bacillota bacterium | reverse complement strand
CCTTTTCCACCATGTCGCCGTATTCGTCCTTGGCGGCATCAAAGCCGAAGCCGACCTTGCCGTTTGCAAGAACCTTGTCAACGATTACGGAGCCTTCCAGTCCAGCATTGGCTGCAATCTGACGGATAGGAGCCTCAAGCGCCTTCATAATGATGGCGGCGCCGGTCTTCTCATCGCCGGAGAGCTTTTCCACCAGAGCTTTTACAGCCGGGATAGCGCTTATAAAGGAGGTTCCGCCGCCGGGTACGATGCCTTCCTCAACAGCGGCACGGGTAGCTGCCAGAGCATCCTCTATTCTGAGCTTGCGCTCCTTCATTTCCACCTCGGTAGCTGCGCCGACGTTTATCACGGCTACGCCGCCTGCCAGCTTGGCAAGACGCTCTGCCAGCTTTTCACGGTCGTAATCGCTGGTGGTCTCCTCGATCTGAGCCTTGATGGAAGCGATGCGGGCTTTGATCTCCTCGGGAGAGCCTGCGCCGTCCACGATGGTGGTGTTTTCCTTGTCCACCTTGACCTGACGGGCATTACCCAGCATATCCATGGTGGTGTCCTTAAGCTCAAGACCCAGCTCCTCGCTGATTACCTGACCGCCCGTAAGGATGGCTATATCCTGCAGCATGGCCTTGCGTCTGTCGCCGAAGCCCGGAGCTTTGACCGCAACGCAGGTAAAGGTTCCTCTTATCTTATTTACAACCAGGGTTGCAAGAGCCTCGCCCTCAACATCCTCGGCTATGATGAGCAGTTTGCGTCCGGCCTGAACCACCTGCTCAAGCACAGGCAGGATCTCCTGAATGGAGCTGATCTTCTTTTCCGTGATGAGGATGAGCGGATTGTCAAGCAGCGCCTCCATCTTATCTGTGTCGGTGACCATGTAGGAGGAAGCGTATCCGCGGTCAAACTGCATACCCTCAACTATGCTGAGGTTGGTTTCCAGAGTTTTGGCTTCCTCAACTGTAATAACGCCGTCCTTGCCCACCTTTTCCATGGCGTCTGCAATAAGAGCACCTACGGACTCGTCGCCTGCGGAGATGCTGGCTACCTGAGAAATAGCGGTTTTGCTTTCAATGGGCTTGCTGATGCTCTTGAGAGCGTCAACAGCGGTGTCCACTGCGGTCATAATGCCTTTGCGCAATACCATCGGGTTTGCTCCGGCAGCGATATTCTTTACACCCTCGTGGAATATGGCCTGAGCCAGAACTGCCGCGGTGGTGGTACCGTCTCCGGCGACATCGTTGGTCTTGACCGAGACCTCCTTTACAAGCTGAGCGCCCATGTTCTCAAACGGGTCTTCCAGCTCGATCTCTTTGGCGATGGTAACGCCGTCGTTGTTGATAAGGGGAGAGCCGTATTTCTTGTCTAACACTACGTTTCTGCCCTTGGGTCCGAGAGTGATCTTTACGGTGTCGGCCAGAATGTTAACACCGGTTTCGAGAGAACGGCGGGCTTCCTCGCCGTATTTGAACTGTTTTGCCATTTTGAATTGCTCCTTTCCGTTATTCCACTACCGCAAGAATATCGCTCTGACGTATTACGATGTATTCGGTTCCGTCCAGCTTAACTTCGTTGCCTGCATATTTGCTGTAAATAACTTTGTCGCCCAGTTTTACCTGCATTGTTACTTCCTTGCCGTCAATGTTTCCGCCGGGTCCTACTGCTACAACCTCAGCCATCTGCGGCTTCTCCTTGGCCGCGCCGGGCAGTACAATGCCGCTCTTTGTGGTCTCCTCGGAATCCACACTCTTTACTACTACGCGATCAAATAACGGTCTTATGGTCATAAAAAAACCTCCTTCATTTGGATTAGCACTCGTAAACGTCGAGTGCTAACATTGCATATAATATTCAAAATACCGGTCTTTTGCAATGCTTCTCAGCAGAATAAATCCGCCGATTTTGACCTTTGAACAAAAATAACTTGCAAATACTCCGGATTCCTTGAATTTGCTTTATTATACACTTAAAATCGTTTCGGGTAAAGCATTACTGCCGTTTTGAAGCCCAAAATAATCGCAAATCGCAAAAGTTTACAATTTGGTAAAAAATCCGTAGGAGCTAGCGGCGGCGTCACATAAAATTCCGGTGCTTTTTTCATGCCGGGTATGTATAATATAATGTAATGTATTATAGAGTGAATAGAGGATATAACATGATAAAGCCTATCGGGTACTATAATTATTCGGTTATTGCCACTTATGCTTCCCTTGCTGCCGCCTCTGCAGGGATATACTTTGCGTGCGTTTCCGGCACATCGTGGGCCGTGCTCTGTCTTATGGCGTCAGGTTTGCTGGACATGGTGGACGGCAGGATAGCGGGAAGATGCAGGCGCAGCCGGGATGAGAAGCGGTTCGGTATACAAATTGATTCTCTTTGCGATCTTGTGGCCTTCGGAGTTTTGCCCGTCTGTATTATGCTGAGCGGTACACAGGGCGTTTTTCCGGCGCTGTGTTCGTCATTTTACATATTGTGCGCGCTTGTGCGCCTGGCATATTTCAATGTGGATGAGGAAAAGCGGCAGGATGCCTTGGCGGAGCGGAGGCAGTATTATTTCGGAATGCCGGTTACCTCCGCCGCGCTGGCGGTGCCGCTTGTATATTCTCTTATGCAGCTGCTCGGTGATGCTTACGGCCCGGTATATATGGCAATGCTTATGCTTTTGGGAGCGGCCTTTATTACAGGCATCAAAGTGCCCAAGCCCGGGCTTCGGGGGAGCGTGCTGCTCATTGTGCTGGGCATAGCCGAAACCGCAGCGGTGATAATTTCCGGACTGCACCGGTTTTGATGTCAGGCCTTTGAGAAGGCTTCCTTTCCGGCTCCGCAAATGGGGCATACCCAGTCATCCGGAAGATCGGCAAACTGAGTTCCTGGCTCTATGCCGTTTTCGGGATCCCCGGCGGCGGGGTTGTAAACATAGTCGCAAATATCACATATATAATCCATAGCATTCTCCTTGGTTTGGTTTTAATCCAGTATGTGCATATATCGGCGTTCTATTCAGAAATGTCAAAAAACGCGCCATGCTTAAACACGCGCGTTTGAAAAGCAATGTCGTTTTTTAATCCTCAGAGCTGTCGCCTGAGGCGGCTGCATGAGCGCATATTGCCTCAAAAGTGGCATCGCTGATATCGTGCTCTATTTTACATGCGTCACGGGCGGCCGTGACGGGGTCCACTCCCAGCCGGATAAAAAAATCGGTCAGCAGGGTATGTCTGCTGTAGGTTTTTTGTGCCAGTTCGGCGCCGGAGGCGGTCAGAGATATATAGCCGTCTCCGTTCACGGCGATATATCCGCCCTTTTTCAGCAACCCGACAGCCCGGCTTACGCTGGGCTTTGAGTAGCCCATACTCTCCGCTATATCTATTGAGCGTACCGGCTTTCCGGTCTGGGCCAGAATATATATGGTCTCCAGATACATCTCTCCGGATTCCTGCAGGTGCATAATGCCCGCCTCCCGTTCTGAATTGTAAACAGCATATCATAAACCGTGCGCTAAGTCAAGACAATAACCGTGCGTTAAATCAAGACGGTGCGGAGTGCAAAACGAAGCAAAAGCAAGGCGGATTCCGGAATTAAGGTCGGGCTTTCGGCTCTCCTTCGCAGGACAGCCCGGAAAGCACGAATTCGCCTCTCCAGACGCCCATGTTCTCCCATCCGGTCTGGAAAAACTCAATGGTATAATCATCCGGGGTTTTATTGCGGAAGCGGGCGTCCCGCGCCGACGCTTCGGCCAGGGCTCTTTTGATAAGGGAGCGCAGTTCGTAACGGATGGTGACCTGTTCTCCGACCTGCGGTATGCCGCCGGCTTCCTCCGTGGTCTCTCTGTAAAAAACCGTGCCGTACTGGTCAAGACCTATGAATCTGTTCTGTACGGTCTTGTTTGTGGCAAATATATTATGCCCTGCAAACATGGAGGAGCCGCCGCCTTTTTCCCTTATGTAGAAAAAGGCATTTACCGCGCCCACGGGCACGGAATAAGGCTCGGTTACAGTGCCGTCGTCCGGCCAGAGACTCATCTGCTTGCATGATAATATATGCATATTAAAGGAGACGTATATGCTTTCAAACAGCGATATATCAACGGATTCCTTCAGGTTCTGATGCAACAGCAGATGCGGCCAGGTGTCCCGCCCGAATTGCGGAGAAAAGGCGTATGCAGCGTTGCGTATATCGTTTGCATTGTCATAATAAACAGATACCGTGCCTTTTTTATCGGTCTTTATTCTTTTGACCAGTCGGGTATCGTACAGGGGATCGTCGTATGCCAGCCCGTAGTTGTTGTACTGTACAAATTCCAGACAATCCGGAGAGTTTGTAATTATTTTGTGGTTAATGCACAGCTCGTGCTGGTACAGCCTCTCCACATACTGCCCGAACCGGTCGGTAAATTTTTCGTGGTATCCCTCTTCAAAGGCCCAGTAAATCTCATCCTCCGAGTATTCGTCGGTAGTGCCGTAGGGTATAAGGTATATGGGAAAGGGGATTTGCTGATACTCTGTAACAAAGCCCTTCTTTCCGGATGAATCAATGCTGTAGCTTTTGCCGTAGCTCCATTCTGCCCCGAAGCCGCAGGCAAAGTCGGTGTCCTTTAGAATCTGCATCCTGTCCTCCGTAATCCATTTATGCAGTGTCTGCACGGGTATATTCTGCTTTTTTAAGCCAAAAGCTTGTACGATGTGGATTATAGCAGAGCAAAACACGGATTTCAAGGGCGCAATGTAACGGTGATTAGTTTTGTGCTACTGAAGGTTAATAATATACGGAGTAAAAAGATGATGACAACCCTTGCTTTGTCTGCTATAATCAATTTAAGATAATCAAGAGGAGTTGGTCTGGCTTGAAAAAGAAGCTTAGTACCGCAGAAGCCGTGCTGACAGCGCTTGCCGTTGTGTTTGCGGCGGTTCCTGTGCTTCTGGCGGCGTTTTATTACGATGTCTATCCGGTTTTACATGCCGTTGACGCTTTGATAATCATTTTTTTCATTCTGGAGGTGTGCATACTCATAGCGGCGCTGTGGAGATTGCTGGCCACCATGAATTCCGACAGCTTCAGTGCCGGTACGCTGGTGCCTGCCGCGGCGGCGCTGCTGCTGGGAGTGCTGTCCTTTGTCATTACCTCGGATATCGATACGGTACTGGAAGAGCGCCGTTTTGAAAGCAGCAGAGAGCAGTACAGCGCCGCCGTTGAGTATCTTGATGCAAGCCGGTATTCGCAGCAGATGGAGCTGCCGCCGCAGTATTCGCATCTGAGCCGGGACGGCAAGGTGCTTGCATACAGTTGCAACGGCGGCAAAAATATATGCTATTTGTTTGTGCGCCTGGATCACGAAAACAGATATGAGGGCATTTTATATGTTTCGGGCAATACGCCTGTGCTCTATTATGAGATTACCGAGCAATACTCGTCATACAGCTATAAAGAGCTGCGCAGCAATTATGTCAGAATAGTGCTGTACAAATGAACCGAGGCATAAATTGCGCGCGGTAATCCGGAATATAATGCAATTTGCTGCATTTTTTTGAATTTGCCAGACCGACGGAGATATATCCGTCGGTTTTGTATTTAGTCACAAAACCAGTCTGTTTTTTATGAATTGAAGAATTGTCGTTTTAGGCGCCCGGCATATTAAAAGGGTGTTTTTTGTTTCTTTTTTTTACCTGATTAAACATGAGCGGCGCTAAGCAAAATAAAAGGGATTGATAAAACAAAAAAGCATAAAGCTCAAACTTCGGGAAGGGATATAAATATGAAAAAAAGAAAAATCGCGGGGATAATTGCCGCTGCCGTTTTGCTTGCCGTTATGCGCTCGGATGCCGCGCAGGTGCTGTACAATACGCGCGGAGGAGTGACGCTTTACTGCGGTGAAAGCTGTGCCGCCTTCAATAACGGAACCGCCTTTTACTCGGAGGGAGACGCCGGGTATAAGCTGGATATTGGTGTATGCCAAATAAACATACCCGTACAGGTAAAATGCCCTCAGAGCGTCGTACCGGGGGGACAATGTATAGGAGTAGCGCTTTATACCGACGGAATAATTATCGTGGGCTGTCAGGATATTGCGGTAAAGGACGGAAGCAGGGTAAATCCTGCTCGCAGCGCCGGTCTGCGCGCCGGAGACATAATAAAGCAGGTTAACGGCAAAGATGTCAGGAACATAACGGAATTTGTTTTGCAAAGTGAAAAGTACAAGCAGGAGGCCATGGAACTGACGGTATTGCGGGACGGAGAGAGCTTCCGGACAAAAATAAATGCCGCTTACGATATTAACGATGATAAATACAGGCTGGGATTATGGCTCAAGGACAGTACGGCGGGAATAGGGACGCTGACCTGTTACGACCCGGAAACCATGCGTTTTGCGGCGCTGGGACACGCAATATGCGAAAGTGAGACCGGCGTACTCATGCCCCTTGCCCGCGGCGAGATAGTAGACTGCGTGATAAACGAGATACAGAAGGGCCGGAAGGGACAGCCGGGAGAGCTGAAGGGCAGCTTCAGGGCGGATGCCGAATGCCTGGGTAATATAAGCACAAACTGTGAATACGGCCTTTACGGCACTCTGGTAAGGCTGCCGGGAGAAAGCATATACGAAGAACTGCCGGTGGGGTCCAGGGCTTCGGTGCACACGGGAGAGGCCACCGTTCTTGCATCGATAGACAATTGCATAAAAGAGTACAGCATAAAAATAGTCACGGTAAACAGACAGGAAAAGCGTTCGCAAAAGGGAATCGTATTGCAGGTTACGGACAGAGAGCTGTTAGGGAAAACCGGAGGTATAGTGCAGGGCATGAGCGGCAGCCCCATCATTCAGGACGGAAAGATCGTCGGGGCTGTGACACATGTTCTGGTGAACGACCCTACCAGAGGATACGGAATCTATATAGAGAATATGCTGGAAGAGACGGCATAAAGCAAACGGACCTCCCCGGGTAGTTTTCCCGGGGAGGTCCGGCCTGACAAACGGAATTATGTTATTTCATTTCTTTTTCAAATCTAAAGAGATAATTGTTCTCTTTTGGAATGTTGCCTGCGGTTTCGCTTGCCTGGTGCGGATCTTTGTGCTTAGGATTAAAAAATTCTACAATCCTGAAACCGCAGCGGTTTACATAAAAATGAATGTTTCGCTTATCGAAATACGGGGTATGCGTTTCCCAGATTCTTGTCTCAGGGTGTAATTCTTCCATCGCTTGCCATATCTTAAAACCGTTCCCGGAATTTTGCAAGCCTGATTTCACATACAGAAGATGCAGTGAATTGTATCCGGTTTTATCGTTGATAACGATAATGGCTCCCCCGACTCTTTCTCCGCCTGTTTCTGCAAAATAGGCTTCAGAGCCTTTCGTGTTAAAAGATTCTTCTATATCATCTGTAGGAAGAATTGTTTTTTCATATTCACCGAATTCTGCTTCATAAGAATTCTGAAAGGCTTCCTGTATTTCGCTTACGAAAGTGTTCTTGTCCTCAGCGGTAATGATAGGCCGCAAAACTATGTTGTTCATACTTCTTTATTCTCCTTAATTTTTATAGTTTCCAGTCAAAGAAGTAGGTATTTATTCTCTGCCGCCACAATCAAACAGTTTCATAGTTTACCGCCCCCAGTCCGATTTGCTCCTTTTTATTCTAACATAATACAATCTGCTTTTAAATCAAATGTTGTCCCTGATGACAATCACTTGCGCGCTAAACCCCGGTATTGCAGGATGGCAAACCAGCAGACGGGGTTACGCATTTGCGGTAACGATCACGCCGGAGAATATATGGCTTGTTCATAGTCCGGATGAATATAAACAGCCGTTAAAAACAGCCGTGGTAATCGGTCTTTGTCAAAGGCTGCGAAGGACGATTGTTGACAAAATACATCTTTATGGTATAATATAGCAATAAAAGGAAATTACGCAAGGAGAAGTAAAGCATGAAAAAACTTCTGATATGCAGGCAGGAAAGCGACGGAGCCTATGCGCTTGCATCCTGCGCGGAGAAACACGGATTTTGCGTGCAGCTGTGTTTCGGCAGTGCAGATGCAGAAAGGCTGCTTTCCTGTTTCATGCCGGATCTGGCGGTTTTTGACGCCGTGCTGCCTGACGGAGACGGGCTGGAGCTGCTGGAAAGGTGGGCGGGGCGCACCGCCGCACGCTTTATTTGTCTGACGCCGTTTGTAAATGATTTCGTATTGCTCTCCTGCAAGGCTTACGGGGCTGAATATGTATTGCCGCAAAGCATGAATGCCGAAATGGTGATGCGCAGGATAATGCAGATAGATGCCGGCGCCGTGGATTATATTCAACCGTCTGCGGACGGCGAGACCAGGCTGTCAGAGGCGGCAGCCAGGCTTTTGGGCAGCATAGGAATGCAGCACGGGCGGCTTGGATTCCGATATGCGCGGTGCGCTTTGCTGGAGATGGCGCTTTGCAGCAGCAGGCCTATATGTGATATTTATGCCGAAATAGCCCGGAAATACGGCACAAAAGGCTATTGCGTGGAAAGAAGCATCCGCAGCGCCGTAGAGGATGTCTGGACAAAGGGAAATCTGCAGGCCATAAATGAAATGTTCGGATACAGCGTAAAGGAGGAAAAGGGCAAGCCTACAAACAGAGAGTTTCTCTATGTGCTTTATGAAAAACTGATGTTTGAGTATCCGGAGCTTGTGCGGCATATAATTCACTGAGGTGAGCTTGGTGAACAGGTATTACAGGGTCAGCAGTCACATAAGAGAATGTTTTGTCCGCTATGCCGTTATGGCAGGGCTTCTGATACTCGGAATAAGCGGCGGACTGTGGTTTTATTCTTCCAGCGGAAATAATGTCATTGCGGAGAGCACCGTGCTTATGTTAATAAGCGGCTGCGGTGAATTCTGGCCGTGCATGGCGGGCATAGCGTTTGCGTGGCTGCTGTTTTGCGGTGCGTTGTTTGTCTGCGGCCTGAGCGTCTGGCTTATGCCTGCGAGCTATCTGCTGGTGCTGTGGAACGGAATTGTAATCGGCAGCAGCCTTGAGGCGGCTTTCGGACGCGGGTTTGCGGAGGGGCTGTTTTTTGTAGCTGCGGCCGGGGCAATAACCGTTATAAGATGCTATCTTGTGGCGGTTAATTCCTGTGCACTCAGAAATATTGCACCTCTGCGGCGCGCAAGACCCGGAGGAGCGGGGGCAATGCGTATACGGATATACATATCCTGCGCTCTGCTGTCCGTGCTGTTGTCGGCGGCCTCAACTCTATGTATTTTATTATTGAACAATGCTCTTTGATGTGATATAATCAATAAAAATACTTATCCTTTTTACTTTTCGCCCAACGCCGCACAGCGGTATGAAAGGCTGCGATGTAATATAAGGAAGTATGACACTTCTCAACAAAGACAACAAATCGCAACATGCATAAATGTGCATAAATGCATTTATATTGTATAAAGGAAGGTTTCGGTATTATTTATGGAACTGGACGATAAAAAACTGAGCCTGTGCAGCGAGGTTGCCGGCAGTATAACGGAAAACATTGAACGGGTACTGATAGGAAAGCGGGACAGCATCGAGCTTGTGCTTGTGGCATTGCTCTGCAACGGACATGTGCTAATAGAGGATGTTCCCGGGGTGGGCAAGACGGTACTTGTCAATTCCCTTGCTGCGTCACTGGATATGTCCTTTAAGCGCGTACAGTGTACGCCGGATATGCTGCCCAGCGATATTCTGGGTTTTACGCTGTATGACATAAATACCGGAACCGGCAGCTTTAAGCCCGGACCGATTATGAGCCAGTTGTTTCTGGCCGACGAAATCAACCGCACTTCTCCCAAAACTCAGGCGGCTCTTCTGGAGGCAATGGAGGAGGGGCAGATAACGGTGGACGGTTCTACATACCCGCTGCCCCGGCCTTTTATGGTTCTGGCAACGCAGAACCCCATAGAGAGCGTGGGTACATATCCGTTGCCCGAAGCGCAGATGGATCGCTTTCTGATACGTATATCCCTGGGTTATCCCAATGAGTCGGAGGAAAACGATATACTCCGGCGCTTCAGGGAGGGCAATCCTCTCAAAAGCCTTAAACCGGTTACGGACGCCGGAGAGATATTAAAGCTCCAGGCCGCAGTACCGCTTGTAAACGTCTCTCAGCCGGTTATGAATTATATTCTTGCTATAGTCAGGGCTACAAGGACAAACGACCTTGTGGAGCTCGGCGCTTCGCCGAGGGCATCCATTTCTTTGATGAAATGCGCACAGGCGCTGGCGCTGGTGCGCGGATATTCCTTTGTGCGGCCGGAGGATGTAAGAATTCTGGCCGACAGCGTGCTGGCTCATAGGCTTATATTGTCAAAGAATGCGCTTATGAAAGGAGTGCGCAAGCAGGACGTGTTGAAAAGAATCATAAGCAGCACGCCGGTTCCGGTCAAATGACCGGGAGCAAGGCTAGGCGCGGCATTATATGGAGATATGTGCGGGGCGCGGCATATCTTCTGCTGTGCGGCGTCTCAGTGCTTATGGCTTTCTGGGTGCATGACGGTTTTTTTACCATGCTCGGTTTTTTTGCGTGCATCACGGCTGTAATATGTATTATTCAGCTTGCGGCGGCAAGGCTGATAATCCGTCCGCAAAGCGTGGGCGGCATTTTTTCCGCGTCAAGAGGAGAGCGGTTTACGCTGCCTTTTAAGGTAAGCCCAAGGGCGTGGAAAGTGCTTTCGCCCGTGGCCGTGCAGTACACATTTGCACTGAACGGAACCAAACGGCACAGAATGCTTGCGCGATACGAAGCGGATAAGGCTCCGTCGGTATATGCCGGATATGTAGGATATTATGACGCTTTTGTCAATGTGATTTATGTTTCCGATATGCTGGGATTGTTTGTGCGCAGAATCAGGATAAGAAATCAGCAGGAGCAATACGGAAATCTGGTAGTTCTTCCGCGCGGATGTGACATTCATGCCGAAAGCTTCCGGTTTTACAATCCGGGACGGGTAAACTCCGCTGCGGGGGAAAAAGACGGTATTGACTGCCCGCGCGAATATGTAACGGGCGATGAACTGCGCAGAGTGGACTGGAAGACAACGGCCAGGAAACGCAGTATGTATGTAAAGGGGAGAGAAGCTCCGGAGCAGAGCATGCCCGCAATAGCCGTAATGCCGCCGCCCCGCGAGAGCGTTGAGCAGCGAAGCATTGCGGCGGAACTGCTGTATTCGCTGTCGCGCTGTATCTTTGAGTATATAGCTGACGGGGTGCGGATTTATTACCCTTATGAGGCAAGAGTGTTTGCGGCGCGGGAGGAACATGAACTGCGGCTTTTTACCTCGGGGCTGACCTGCGGCGACGGGGATTGCTCCGGCCTTTACCGCAGGGACGGCAATGTAATGGCGCTGATTATACCTTCCGATTGCAATGCCGAGGATGCGCAGGGATTGACGGAAACATTGCATCCTTCTGCGGTGTATATTTACGGAGAGTCCGGGAACCTGAAGGAAACGCTCTTTTATGAAAATGCAGTAAAGATCGGAAATTTGGAGCAATGGGAAAGCATGAATGCAGACAAATGAATAAACGGGAGGGTCAATACCGGAGGATCGGCGATTATGTCATCAGGCTGCTGCTTGCATGGCTGGCTGCAATGCCTGTTTGTGTCTGTTTTACAGGGCTTATGTACGATACCGCAATATCGGATACCCTTATGTTTGTTCTGCCTGTGACTTTTACCTTTGCCGTCATTGTGGGAGCTGCCCTTTATAACGGCCGCACATTTCTTGTGTTTTCCGCCGCGGCAATGATTGCCGTCGGTCTCTGCCTGGCAATGTTTTTTGAGTCCGCAGTCCGGTATGCGCAGGGTTTTCTGCAATGGGCAGGCGGGCATCTGCTGTACATAGGTATGCCGTACAATGCTGAATATACTCCTGTGGCGCAAGGTTTTTTTCTGTTATTGCTTACTGCACTTTTTGTAATACTGCTTGTAAAACTGAGGTTGCCGGGGCTTGTATGTATTGCCGGCACGGCGGCATTCTGCGTGTTCTATTATTACACCTGTCTGACGGATTACACAAATTATAATACATTCTGGGTGCTTGTATGCTTGCCGATATTTTTTGCCTCATGTATTATGTGCTTTGCCGTCAAACGCGGCATCGGGCATAAGGGAGCGAACTGCTTAAAAGCCGTTCCGGCGGCGGCGTTAGCACTGGCGCTGGCTTTAGCCTGCGTTCCGGTGTTTGAACCGTTAGCGCGCAATATTGAGGTGCAGGACAGGTTTTATGAGTTTGTCAACCGCATTTCCGGACAGTCCGGGGAGCTTGAGATATTCAATGATTTTTCCGTGCCGTCCTCCGGCTTTGCCTCCTCCGAAAGCAAGAGGTTCGGCGGGCCGTTAGCACTCAGCTATGACAGACGCTTTACGCTGGAGTCACAGGAGCCTCTGCTGCTGCGCGGAGCGGTATATGAAACCTATGACGGCAGGTCATGGAGCCGGGAGAGCGGCAAAAAGTTCCTGCTGGAGGAGAGGGCGTTTTCTCCTGAGTGGGAGAACCGTTCCGAACTTTACAATAACCTGTATTCATTAAATGAGAGATATATTGCCGACAGAATAAGGGAAAACCGTGTGCGCAGCTATACGGTAAGCAACAGCGTGGAATGGGCAAGCACGGTGTATACTAATGCAAATACTTTGCGTATAGGCTTTGAACAGGGGGAAAAAATACTTGGCGTAAACAGCGGAACCGCGTATGCGGACCGGGTGATATTGCTTAAGGACAGGTATACTGTTTCGTATGTGGATACCGCTTATTCCGCAGAAAGCCTGGAGGGATATATTACCTTTAATTACGGTTTTCCGGAAACGCAGGACAGGCCGCAGCTGCAGGCTTTCGCGGCATGCCTTAACACTTCCGCGGCATCGGAACGGGTAAAAGAACTGGCCGGGACACTGACGCTCAATGCTGAAAGCGATTATGACGCGGCAGACAGTATATGCTCGTTTCTCAGCCGGAATTATCAGTATTCCCTTACGCCGGAAATGCCGGCCGACGGCAGCGATTTTGTGGAAGATTTTCTTTTCCGCCAACGCAGAGGGTACTGTGTGTATTTTGCCTCTGCCATGACCATTCTGTGCAGGTGTGCCGGGCTGCCCGCCCGATATGTCGAGGGCTACCGCGCAGACAAAACCGGAATGAATGAGATACTTGCATCAAATGCCCACGCCTGGACAGAGGTGTATATCGGCAATGTGGGCTGGGTGGCCTTTGATGCCGTTGCCGCATCGGATTTTGCAAGCAGTTCAATCCCGGTGCAGGATGGCCAGACCGAGGAACAGACTACGGTAAGTCCGTCGCCCTCTGCTACGGTAAGAAATGAGCCCGAAGTAACCGCCGGTATTACTGACGGACAGGAAACTCCGGAGCCGGACGGACACACGCCGCCGGTGACGCAGGGCGCCGTCGGCGCGGTTACGACAGAGCCGGAGCGCACGCAGCAGGGAACCTTGCAGAAGGGGCAGAATAAAACCGCACTGTATGTATCTTTGGCTGTTGCACTGATTGCTTTAGCTGCAGTAGCATGTATTTTGCTCAGCAGTCTGTCAAAAAAGAAAAAAGAAAAGGAACTGCAGCGCCTGCAAAACGGTATGTCAGCCGCTGAAACTCTTATGCTCTATCAGGCTGTATGCAGAGACGCTGCACGCCTGGGACTGCATATTCCCGTCCAGCCCACGGTAAGGGAAAAAATAACCGAGATGTACCGACTGGCGCAAAGGTGCATGCAGGCTTGCGATATTCCGGCATTCGGTTTCTTTGACGCTTCGGCACGGGCGGTGGAAAAAGCGGCATATAATGATGAAAGCCCAACCGTGGAAGAGGCGGCTTGTCTGCTGAGCATTTATAAATTGTTTTCCGCTGCGGCAGATAAGCGCAGAGGAAAACCTGCCTCATGGCTGCTGCATCTTTTCAGGGGGCTGTGAGGCCGTAAATTGCGGGCGTTGGGGGTGAAAAAATAAAAAGTCCTAAAAAAGCGCAGAAAGTGGTTGACAAAAAGGGATAAGGGAGTATAATTGCAAAGTCGGCTTGAGGCGAAGGTCGAAGGTTTGTAGCAGAAGGAACTATCGAAAAAAATAGTTACAAAAAGCGAAAAAAACCGTTGACAGGAAGGCGAAAAGCTGGTAATATAAACAGGCACTCTTGAGGGGACGGGATTCCTGAGGGGGTGCGGGAAAGC
>JAQXIQ010000130.1 GCA_029007865.1 Bacillota bacterium | reverse complement strand
CCCAGCACGGATACCTATATCGAAAAGGACAGTTCCATAAACGATGAAATCGAGAAGCTGCGTCACAGCGCGACCGCTGCACTGCAGGAGCGCAGAGATGTTATTGTCGTAGCCTCCGTCTCCTGTATTTACGGTCTGGGCGATCCGGCAGAGTATAAGCGCATGGCGGTTTCGCTCCGTCCGGGCATGACTATGGAACGCGGGCAGCTGCTGGAAAAGCTGGTGGCAATACAGTATGAACGCAATGATATTTCCTTTCAGCGAGGTACATTCAGGGTGCGGGGGGACGCGGTGGAGGTATTCCCGCCGGGCTCCGGAGACAAGGCGCTCAGGATAGAGCTTTTCGGTGACGAGATAGATTCGCTGAAGCTGGTGGATGTGACTACCGGCCGCGCAGTTGCCGCAATGCAGCATTATATGCTTTTCCCAAACACCCATTATGTTGCAGGTGCGGAGACCATGGAGCGCGCAGTGCGGGAAATAATGCGCGATAAGGTGCAGCAGGTAAAACTCTTCCAGAGCCAGAATAAGCTTTTAGAGGCTCAGCGCATAGAGCAGAGGACAAATTACGACGTTGAGATGATGAAGGAGATAGGCTATTGCTCAGGTATAGAAAACTATTCCAGGTATCTGGACGGCAGGGCGCCCGGAGAGCCGCCTTATACGCTACTTGACTATTTCCCGGATGATTTTCTGCTGGTGGTGGATGAGTCCCACGCTACCCTGCCGCAGCTGCGTGCCATGTATGCGGGGGACAGGTCGCGCAAGGAACGGCTTGTGGAGTACGGCTTTCGCCTGCCCAGCGCACTGGATAACAGGCCGCTCAGCTTTGAAGAGTTTGAGCAAAAATACAGCCAGATGCTGTGCATAAGCGCAACTCCGGCACAGTACGAGCTGGAAAGGGCGGGACTGGTGGCGGAGCAGATAGTGCGCCCAACGGGTTTGCTGGACCCGGAAATCATAATCCGCCCGGTGGAGCATCAGGTGGACGACCTGCTGGTGAACATAAGGAACGAGACCGGGAAGGGGTACAGGGTACTGGTAACAACGCTTACCAAGAAGATGGCGGAGATGCTTACCGACTATCTTGCTAAGCAGGGCGTGCGCGTCAGGTATCTTCACTCTGAGGTGCACACCCTGGAGCGCATGGAAATAATCCGCGACCTGCGCATGGGGGAGTTTGACGTGCTTGTCGGGATAAATCTTTTAAGAGAGGGACTGGACCTGCCGGAGGTATCGCTGGTTGCCATACTGGATGCCGATAAAGAAGGGTTTTTGAGGAGTGAGCGTTCCCTTATCCAGACAATAGGCCGTGCGGCACGCAACGCAGAGGGCAAGGTTATACTGTACGCGGACTCCATTACGGAATCCATGGAGAAAGCCATTAACGAAACAAAAAGACGGCGTGAAAAGCAGCAGGCGTACAACAGGAAATACGGCATAGTACCCAAGACCATAAACAAAGGCATACGCGATGTTCTTGAAATAACGAAGCCGGTGGTGGAGAAGAGCCGCAGAGACGCCTCTGAGCTCAAGAGCGAGATAACGCGCTTAGAGAGAGAAATGCTTGCGGCAGCGCAGAAGCTGGACTTTGAGACCGCTGCCAAGCTGCGCGATGCGATAAAGCTGATGCGCGCAGCGCAGGAGGATTAGCACGGAGAAAATATGAGAGACAGCATTGTAATAAAAGGTGCAAGAGCCAATAATCTGAAAAATGTGGACCTGGAAATACCCCGTAACAAGCTGGTGGTGTTTACGGGGCTGTCCGGTTCCGGAAAGACCTCGCTGGCGTTTGATACCCTCTATGCCGAAGGACAGCGCAGATATGTCGAATCCCTCTCGTCCTATGCACGTCAGTTTTTGGGACAGATGGAAAAGCCGGATGTGGACTATATAGAAGGACTCAGCCCGGCTATAAGCATCGACCAGAAAACCACGGGACGGAACCCGCGCTCCACGGTGGGAACCGTTACCGAAATACATGATTACCTGCGCTTGCTTTATGCGCGGATAGGGCAGGCGCATAGAGCAGCAGACCGTCGACCAGATGACGGACTGGGTTGCGGGGCTCCCGGAGGGCAGCAGAGTACAGATCATGGCACCCGTTATCAGAAGCAGGAAGGGCGAATACCGTAAACTTCTGGAGGATATGCTTAAGCGCGGTTATTCCAGGGTCAGAGCGGACGGGATCATATATGACCTGACCGAAGAAGATGTTGAGCTTGATAAAAACAAAAAACATAATATCGATGTCGTCGTGGACAGGCTTATCGTGCGAGGTGATATAAACACCCGTACCGCCGACTCGCTGGAGGCGGCGCTTAATCTTGCGGACGGGCTGGCCCTCGTGCTGTATGACGGGGGAGAAAAGCTGTTTTCACAGAACTATGCCTGCGTGGACTGCGGCATAAGCATTCAGGAACTGGAGCCCAGGAGCTTTTCCTTCAACAGCCCCTTCGGCGCATGCCCTGTATGCACAGGCCTTGGAACGATGAACAAGATATCTCCGGAGCTTATTATTACCGATCCGACAAAAAGCCTGGCTCAGGGAGCTATACGGGTTTCGGGCTGGAACACATTGCAGCCCGACTCTATAGCGGCGATGGCCTTTGACGCGCTTGCGCGGCATTACGGTTTTGATATAAACACTCCGGTATGCGATCTGCCCGAGCAGGCTTATAATGTTATCATGTACGGCTCAGGCGACGAGAAAATAGAATTCAGACTGGAAACGGCGCATCACACAAGGACATACAGACAGGCGTTTGAGGGGATTATCCCCAGCCTGGAGCGCAGATACAGAGAGACTTCCAGCGATGGGGTCAAGCAGGAAATAGAGCAGTATATGGTGCAGGAGCCCTGCCCGGCCTGCGGTGGCCTCAGATTAAAGCCGGAGGCGCTTTCGGTATATATCAACGGCGTGAATATTGCCGGGCTATCCGCCATGAGCATAGCCGAGGCTTATGCTTTTATGCAGAGTCTGTCCCTTACTCAAAAAGAAAAAATGATAGGTGAGCGTATAATCAATGAGATATGCTCGCGGCTGAAATTCCTGATTGACGTAGGCTTGTCCTATCTTACTCTGGCAAGGGGCGCGTGTACGCTTTCGGGCGGCGAGGCGCAGAGAATAAGACTGGCGACCCAGATAGGCGCAGGGCTTATGGGGGTGCTTTATATACTTGATGAGCCGTCCATAGGGCTGCATCAGCGCGATAACGGCAGATTGCTGGCTTCCCTCAAGGGGTTAAGAGATCTGGGCAATACGCTGGTGGTTGTAGAGCATGACGAGGAAACCATGCTGGCGGCCGATTATCTTGTGGATATCGGGCCCGGAGCGGGAGTCCACGGAGGCAGCGTTGTGGCCGCCGGTACGCCGCAGGAGGTAATGGCAAATAAAAAGTCACTTACGGGAGATTATCTTTCCGGACGCAAATATATTCCGGTACCCAGGAAACGCAGAATTCCCGATTACCGCTGGCTCAGGATTAAGGGTGCGTGCGAAAACAACCTTAAAAACATAAACGTTGACATACCCCTAGGGCTTCTGACGGCGGTGACGGGCGTTTCCGGCTCCGGCAAATCCTCGCTGGTCAACGGAGTGCTGTATAAAAACCTTGCAAGAATGCTCGGCGGCAGTAAAATCAAGGGCGGCAAATGCAGCAGGATAGACGGAGTTGAGCATCTGGATAAAATAATAGTTATAGATCAGTCGCCGATAGGCCGTACGCCGCGCAGCAATCCGGCGACATATACCGGGCTATTTGACCCTATACGCAATCTCTTTGCGCAGACGCAGGACGCCAAAACCCGGGGATACAGCAGCGGGCGCTTCAGCTTTAATGTCAAGGGCGGGCGCTGCGAGGCCTGCGCGGGCGACGGACTGCTCAAAATAGAGATGCATTTTATGCCGGATATTTATGTCCCGTGCGAGGTATGCAAGGGCAAACGGTATAACAGGGAAACTCTGGAGGTGCGCTATAAAGGAAAGAATATATATGACATACTGGATATGACGGTGGAGGACGCATGCGAGTTCTTCCGAAACCTGCCGCAGATAGAGCCCAAGCTGCGTACGCTTTGCGATGTGGGGCTCGGTTATATCAAGCTCGGACAGCCCTCCACCACGCTTTCGGGCGGCGAGGCACAGCGTATCAAACTGGCTACGGAGCTTTCCAGAAGAAGCACGGGAAAGACGCTGTATATACTGGACGAGCCTACAACAGGTCTGCACACCGATGATGTTGCCAAACTTATAGGTATACTTAACCGTCTTGCAAACGAGGGCAATACCGTTGTTGTAATAGAACATAATCTGGATGTTATAAAATGTGCCGACTACTGCATTGATCTTGGCCCCGAGGGAGGGGATAAGGGGGGTACGGTGGTGGCCAGCGGTACACCCGAGGAGATTGCGGCATGCAGAGGATCTTATACGGGACAGTATCTGGAGAAGGCGCTTGCGCAAAAGCACGGTAAGCCCTGAAAGCATTCCGCGCATGAATACTGTGCCGGTATCCGGGAGCCTTATTTTGCGGCTGCGCCGGTAAGTAATTCTGCCCCAAGCGGTATATTGTGTTTTCCAAACCCCGACATGACCGCGGCATGGGCAAAAAACACCGCAAAATCGCTTCAAAGCACTGTATTGATAAAATACATCTTGACATAGCGCGGCATTTGTGGTAAATTATCAATGCACTACTTCCGGGTAGTGCTTCTATATGTTTTCGGAGGTACAAAACGATGGCTGCAAAAGGACAGAGAAACGGTATAACCTTGGCTTGCTCGGAGTGCAAGCAGAGAAACTATATTACCAGCAAAAACAAGAAAAACGATCCGGATCGTCTGGAGATCAAAAAGTATTGCCCGACCTGCAAGGCTCATACCGCTCACAAGGAAACAAAGTAATTTGTTACACAAATTTAGAGGATGTGAATTAGATGGCAAAGGATCAGGGAAAGAAATCTGCTGCTGAGGACAAGCTGGAGCTTGTTCAGAGCGCTGAACCCGCCGGTAAGCAGGAAAAGAAAATTAAGAAGGACAACAAAAAAGGCTCAAAGAAGAAGGAAAAGAAAAAGCACGGAAACATCATAAAAGAGATGATATCCGAGCTTAAAAAGGTTACATGGCCTACTCGCAAGGAGCTCGCCAATTACTGCATCTGCGTGTTTGTATTTGTTGCCGTTATGGCTGTTATCGTGTGGCTTATGGATATGGGTTCGGCTGAGCTTATCAAATTGCTCACAGATACAAATTCCGGTCTGCCTTCCTTGTTCAGCTAAAGGCATTTTGAGCTAAAGGATATTTTGTATGAGTGAAGAGAACAACACCCCTAAATGGTATGTAGTCCATACTTATTCCGGGTATGAGAATAAAGTTATGACCAGCCTGCAGAACATGGTGGAAAACATGGCATTGCAGGATTCTATCGTTGATATCCGTATCCCTACCGAGGAGGTAATGGAGATCAGGAACGATAAAAAGAAACTGGTTCAGCGCAAGCTTTATCCGGGCTATGTAATGGTCAAAATGGTTATGAACCAGCTTACCTGGTACGCCGTAAGGAATACCCGCGGCGTTACCGGATTTGTAGGGCCGGGAAGCAAGACACCGATACCGCTCACCGATGAAGAGGTACGCCGTATGGGTGTGGAGAATGTCTCGGTCAAGATGGACGTCAAGAACGGTGATTATGTAAACATAATCAACGGCCCTTTGGACGGTTTTTCCGGCGTTGTTGAAGAGGTGGACGCTGCGCGGCAGAAGGTTCGCGTTGTGGTTTCCATGTTCGGACGCGAAACTCCGGTGGAGCTGGATTTCGTACAGATAAAAGTTGTATGATCGGTTATTAACCGCCGCTAGGCGTTTAATATAAAGTCCCGCTTCTGCGGGCGGTGGGAGAGCCGCAAGGCTCGTATGCACCACATTATATAAAGAGGAGGTGTGTTAATATGGCAAAGAAGATTTCGGGAATGGTAAAGCTGCAGATTGCAGCAGGCAAGGCTACACCTGCGCCTCCTGTCGGCTCTGTATTAGGTCCTCACGGTATCAACATAATGGGCTTCTGC
>JAQXIQ010000129.1 GCA_029007865.1 Bacillota bacterium | reverse complement strand
TAAGCTGGAAATTGCCTTGAAAGAAGCAAATGAAACAGGTTATTGGCTTGAGTTGTTGCACAGAACCAACTACATTGACGAGCAATCATATAAATCGCTTTCTGCAAAGTGTACTTCCTTGCGTGTAATGCTGATTGCTTCCTGCCGCACAGTGAAGGAGAATGCAAAATGAATAAGATTATTTCGGATATTGCATGTGTACTACTTTTACTTACTTTTAACTCTATTCTGCTCCGTTTGGTTTCTTTTCAACGAAATAAATCCCTTGCGGGATTTGTGAAATACATTGTGTGTGTGAAATATTGCTTCGCAAGTGAAATACGCCTGCGGCGTGTGAAATGCGCTGCGGCGCGTGAGGGATTTATTTCATTTCACTTTTCGCACAAGCGGAAAAAATCACAATTTCTGCAGGATATTATTTGGCATCCGAAGAATAATTTACTTCACATTCCGTCTTTTTGGCTGTATAATCAGTTTGGAAAGGCGGTGTTTTTATGTCGGAATCCGGGCTTAGTAATCTTTCTCCTGCGCTGAAGGCGTACCTGTTTCACGACCAGACCAACGACGACGGGATCATACCCTATCTTTCTCCGCTTGACTTTGAAGGACTTAACATGGAGGAACATTGTTTTATAAACTCCCGGGGGAGAAATGTCTCTTATTTTTTCTACTCTTACAATGGATATAAAAAAGACAAACTCATTGTGTTTCTGCACGGAGTCGGGCCGGGGCACCGGGCGTATCTCCGGGAGATAGTCACCTTATGTAAGCGGGGCTATCGGGTGCTGGCGCCGGATTATTCCGGAGTGGGCGCCTCCGGAAGGGACGGACTGGACTCCGTGCTTTCTCCGGCAAGGGATGTGCTGGAGCTGCTCGACCTCCTCTCCGTCAAGGAAGAAACTGTGCTGGCAGGCCATTCCCTCGGGGGATTTGCCGCGCTTTGTACGCTTTGCCGTAAAAGCGATATTAAAAAAGCCGTAATTCTTTCGGCACCCGTTTCTCTTGACTTTTTTGTTTCGCCGCAGAGTAATCCGGAGGAGGTTCTCGCTTATGAGAAGGCGGTCTCGCCGGATCTGTGCGATATTGACATAATGGCGTATCTCCGCAAGACCGACGCAAAGATCCTGTTTATCCATTCCGCGGATGATGAGGTGGTCCCCTTTGATAAAACTACCGGCCGCATTATGAGGGAAATCGCAAATCCGGGTTTTTCCTTTCTTATAAAGGAGCACCGCAAGCATAACCCGAACTACACCGACGGTGCGATTGCCTATATGAATGCAGTATTTTCGGAATACTTTGCCCGGGCGGCGGACGGTACGCTGGACACAGCCGAAAAGAAAAAGGCATTTATGGCGGATAAATCTCCTATGAAAATGACCCATCAGGACCGGAGCGTTTTTGACCGGATTGTGTCCCTGATAGAAAGCCCATGAAGTGCTTCCGCGCTGCAGGCAGGGCTGTTTTACAGCTTGCAAGCCGGAATAATCTTTCCGGGAGAACCGATTTACCGATAAACTTCCGAGGTGATAATTCTGAAAAAGAAAATTCTTAGAATATCCGTTATAACGCTTTCCGTGCTTCTGGCGTTCTGTATTGCGTTTGCGGCGCTTGTATGGAATGGTATAATTATTCTCAACGGTTATTCCGCCGATAAATATGTTATAAAAGGCATAGATGTTTCGTCGTATCAGGGAGCCATAGACTGGAACACTCTGTCGTCCCAAAATCTTTCATTTGTCTTTATTAAGGCTACAGAGGGCAGCACCTTTGTGGATAAAAACTTTGCCTATAACTTTAAGGAGGCCAGGGAAACCTCGCTCGCGGTCGGGGCTTATCACTTTTTCAGTTACGACAGCGACGGCAAAACCCAGGCGGAACATTTTATAAATACCGTTGTTCCGTTTCCAGGAATGTTGCCGCCGGTAATAGACCTGGAGTTTTACGGCGATAAAGAAATGAATCCGCCCGACAGAGCGGATGTGGAGAAGCAGCTTAAAACAATGCTGGAGCTGCTGCAGGAGCATTACGGTCAAAGACCTGTTATCTATGCTACCGAAAAGTCTTATGAACTGTACTTATCCAATGATTATGAGCAATATGATATCTGGATCAGAAACGTGATTTCAAAACCCGGATTATCCGACGGCAGGGCATGGACATTCTGGCAGTATACGAACCGCGGCACGCTTAAAGGTTATAACGGCAAAGAAAAGTATATAGATATAAATGTTTTTAACGGCGGAATCGAGGAATATAAATTATACTTGCAAAACAACGCTTACCGGGCCGGCGCCGACGGGGATTATAATGCCTGATCGGAGCTGTGGGGCGCGGTGTGCGCCGCCTGCCTGCAAAATCCGCGCTTACAATGTGCAGGCTTTATAAGGGCGGCTGTCTGAATTTGCATACAAAATCCCTGCTTGTTAATTAAGGTATAAAACAAGACTGCCCGGAGAAAAAGACAACATTTCTTTTCCGGGCAGTTTTTTACTTAGCGATATTTTGCATTTTGAGCGCAGAGTGATATTTCCCCTTAGAAAAGCGGCATTGAAATCTTGCGGTTTCAGTGACGGTTAATTCATCATTATACTGCCGGGGACAATAACACTTGTCGAAAGGCACATACAACTGTTTTAGCGTATGACCCGCGTGACGCGCAAATAAAACTGCCCAAGCGCCCTTCGGACGCTTGGGCAACCGGGACGGATTTTTGGTTTGCCGCCCTGCGGTCAGCCTGTTAGCTGGGCAATCCGGCTCAGCAGTATATCGGCGTACCGCTCATGGGCGGCGCGTCCGGGATGTCCCCAGCCGGCGCTGCTGTCCGAGGGCATTTCCAGGTAGAACAGCCTGTTGTCGCCCAGGGAGGCAAGCGCGGTTTGCAGAGAACTGCTGAAGCTCTTGCTTATCTGCCCATAGGTCCATATTATTACGGCGTCCGGGTTCAGCTCGCGTACGCGGGCGGCAAAGCTCACGGCGCCGTCCAGGAATACCTTTGGCTCCGACGCAAGCATATAGTCGTTTGTGCCCAGAGATATCACCACTATGTCGGACGGATGCGAGTCAAAATCCCACTTTGTTCTGTTATCCCACAGCCCATTGGTATATTCGTAGACCGATGGAATATTGGCCTGCTTATTATCGCCGCCCTGGACTACGCCCCAGCCGGAAAGGGCCACAAAGCTTGCATCGGCATTGAGAGCCTCTGAGGCAAGAGCTGCAAAGGAAAGATATGCGTCCTCTGCGCGTTCGTAGACGTCGTCCGGCGGATCGGTCTCGTTGGTGAGAATACCTGCGCCGCAGGTTATGGAATCGCCTATGAACTCTATCCGGAGCTCGCTGTCTTCCGGACGGGCGTCGGGGGTGCCGTTAAACTCCACTGAGTGCAGGCGGATAATGCTGTTTCCTGGTTCGCTGGTCTTTATCACCCTTACGGTGTGATAGCCCTTTTCCACCGAGCCGAGCAGGAGACTTGTGCTCTGCTGGGCTATTTCCAGTTTTTCGGTGGGCTGGCCATCTATCAGCACGCGGATATATGCGCTGTAGCCGCCCATATGGGTGTAGTTAATTATTATATCTCCATCCATCCAGCCGCGGAATTCAAAGCCGGAAAAGCTCCAGTTGATCCCGGCGTAATCCTCCGTGATGTCCACCCGGCCGGTATATTTGATTTTATCCGTATCTGCAGCGTGTATGTGCTGCATGGTATATTCCTCCTTTACCTGCGGGGTACGCAGAGGTGTCTGCGTTGGCTCCGGTGATGCTTCCGAGGTCGCCGGCACGGTATCCGGCGGAGGCGGGGCTGTGCTGACGGAGCCACCCGGAGCGCATGCTGCGGTTAGAAAAACAATAAAGCACAGGGGCAACACGGCTAAACATCGCTTAATATTCAATCGCTTAATATTCATATAATACCGCCTTTCTGCACGCGCAAAGTGCCTGGAATCAGTCCAGAGTCCACGATGCGCCGTAGCTGAACATTTTTCCGCCCTTTTCCAGTGCTCCGATATCGGGAGCCTGCCCCAGGTATCCGTCGGTAATGCCTTCTATGATAACTCCTCCGTCAATGGCCGGGCTGCCGTCTGCGGGCTGATACATGGAGTCTCCCTCTTTGTAAATGACGATGCCGCGCAGGTTGTTGCCGGACTGTATGCGCTTTTCCGGGTCTATCGGGCAGGGTACGGTGCCGTCTTTGAGCGAACCTGTGTAATATTTGCTCTGACCGTTCTCCGAGCCGCTGTAATTGATATCGTAGGAGGTGAGGGATACAAAAAGGTTGTTATAAAAGCGGGTGGTTTTGGTAAGCGCATCATCCTTGGGGTAGGAGAATATTCCGTAGCCGTGCTCGGAGCCTATGACGGTGTTATTGGCATAGAGCGTGTTTTCATTGGACAGGTTTGTTCTCAGGCCGCAGGAGCCGCCCAGCACGATGTTGTGGTCAACGGTAAAGTTGGAGCAGTAGTTGTCAAGATATAAGCCGTCCCAGCATTTCATCATGCTGCCGTTCTCGGTTTTATCACCGCAGTCCACGAAATTGTTGTACAGCCGCGTGCCGCCTCCGTCACAGCTCCAGGTATAAAAGGCGCCGCTGTCGCTGGTGAGCCTGGAATGCGAGGCCATATAGTTGTTGCTTATAATGCATTTGTCATAAACCGTGTTGATGGTAAAATATATATGCACTCTTCCGGAATCGGTTATGGTATTGTGCGAGATAACGGCTTCGCTGCTTTTAAGCACATACAGGGCGGCGAAATCGGATCCGCAGTAGTTGCTGTGGTGGACTATATTATCGGTAAATGTGTTGTTGCTCCCGCCCAGGGTTATACCGTTAAAGGCGCTGTAGCCGAACTCGCAATGCGTTATCAGGTTGTTTTCCCCGGTGACGGTATTGCTGCTTTTCAGTACATAGGAAGCATACCCGGAGGCGTAAAAATGGTCGGAAAAAAGCACGCGGCAATCCTCAATACGGCATCCTACGGCGTTTTCCATGGTTATTCCGCCGCCGTAAAAGCGTAAGCCTTTTATGGTTACATACTGAGCGTCGGGAGCATTTACGGCGGATGAGCTTCCCCGAACGGTTATGGTATGCCCCTCGGGGCTGTCGCCCTCCGGCATATAGACATACATTTTTTTGTTGTCGGCGTCATACCAGTATTCGCCGGGAGCGTCCAGCAGGCAGAGTGCGCCGGTCAGTATAAAGGCGTTGCCGGCAACCGGTGAATATGCGTTCATGCCGATATAGTCCTCCGGCGTGTCCAGCCTGTCTGCAAGCTTCAGAGTTTTGCCGTCTGAGCTCTTTATGGGCGAGGTGTAGGCTATCCAGCCGGCAACTCCGTTTTCTCCGGGCCATACGACGGCCTTGGCTCCTTCCAGACCTTCGGGCAGCAAAACGGGAGAAACAATGGTTTCCGCATCGGTGCCCGGGGCGGTTATTGCTCTGGGCGCCTCCATAATTCCCGTCAGTGAAGCCCCCATATTCGGGAAACGGGCTTCCGTCAGAGAGTCGGAATCCACAAACAGCTGAGAGCGTTCCTCGTCTATCTTATCGGCTATACCGGAAAAATCCGCCACATATATTTTATCCTTCCACAAACTCCAAGGCCCGTCGAATTTTACGGTAGGGGTACATACGGGACTGCTGCCGGGCAGTGCCGCCAGGGTAAAGGGTTTGTCGGCGGTGCCGTTTATGGGCGTAACGGTTTCATAATAGGTGCCGTCAGACAGATAGACGGTTTTGCCGGGCTCTGCGGACTGCATTGCGCGGGATATCGTGGCAAAAGGGGCGCTGCGGGAGCCGTCCCCGGAGTCGCTGCCCTTTTCCGCATCTACGAACAGGGCGTTGGCTTCGTCTATTTCGACGGTGGGTGAAGGCTCCGGCGAATGCGAAGGTCCGGTGGCCGGGGGCGTATTCGCCGCACCGGGAGCGCAGGAACACATCAGTACCGGCACCAGTGCCAGGCAGAGAAATCCTGATAATACTTTTTTAATGTCCATGGTTTTGTTTTGCCTGCGCGCATTTGTATGCGCAAGGGCTGCCTTTCCTTTTATTTGCTGCAAACAGCACAGCGCAGTTTATGCATGCATGGGCGCCCCGTTTCAGATACGGCCTTGCGCAGCGGCCCGCGGTTCCGCCCGTTTATACTGCATGAAAATTATATTACGCGCAAACAAACTGTGTAAATGTACAAAACTAACCAAAACAGCCGTTTCGGGGTTTTTGTGTAGCACAAAATTATCCCGGCGCCCGGAGCGGGGCGGTTGAAACTGTTAACAATATATATACAATTTATCGGATAAATATATAAGATATATATGTTATAATAAATAAAACGTCTGTACGGCGGCAGAGCGGTGTGCTGCATGCGCCGTTTGCGGGGCGCGATATTCATTGTGCAAAAGGGGAGAGTTTATGCAATACATAGAATTTGAAAATGTGTGCAAGTATTATCAGATGGGCGAGCACAGAATAGCGGCGGCCGATAATATAAGCTTCGGGGTAGCAAAGGGCGAGTTCTGCGTTGTGGTGGGCCCCAGCGGAGCCGGCAAGACCACGCTGCTCAACATCTTGGGGGGCATGGACAGATGCGACAGCGGCCGCGTGTGGCTGGACGGCTCTGAAATATCCGCATATAACCGTCGCGAGCTCACCCGGTACCGCCGTTACGATGTGGGATTCGTATTTCAGTTTTATAATCTGGTGCAAAACCTTACGGCACTGGAAAATGTGGAGTTGGCAAGTGAGATCTGCCGCGAACCGCTGGATGCCGCGGAAACCCTTGAGGCGGTGGGGCTGAAAGAACGCATGAATAATTTCCCGGCGCAGCTCTCCGGAGGCGAGCAGCAGCGCGTGGCGATAGCCCGCGCGCTTGCCAAAAACCCCAAAATAGTGCTGTGCGACGAACCGACGGGCGCACTGGATTATCAGACAGGCAAAACCATACTTAAGCTGCTGCAGGATACCTGCCGCAGTACCGGAAAAACGGTAATAGTGATCACACATAACGCTGCACTTACCGCAATGGCGGACAGAGTGGTGCGCATAAAGAACGGAGCCGTGGAGTCGGTGGAGACAAATGCGGCACCTGTGCCGGTTGAGGAGATTGAGTGGTAATGAAACGGACTTATTTTAAGCTGACTGTCCGCGGAGTAAGAAAGACGGCTACAAGATTTCTGTCCATACTTGCCATAGTGACCGTAGGGGTGGGCTTTCTTTCCGGTCTGCTTGCCACCACTCCTGATATGCAGCTTACTGCCGACAGCTACTATGACGCAAACTCCATGTTCGACCTGGATATTCAGGACTACGTGTTCGGCTTCGGTGACAGCGATGTGGGGGAAATAGCGGCACTGGACTGTGTGGATAAGGTTATGCCGGCGTATGTAAAGGATGTTGTGATGCAGACCGGATCCGGCACCGTAACCGCGCGCGTTTACGGAGTGCCCATGGGCAGAGACGATGAGCGGATAAATGACTTTGTGCTCACCGAAGGCGAATTTCCCGGCGAGGGGGAATGCCTGGCGCTATGCGTCAACGGCTATTCGTCAAAATACGGGGTGGGACAGACGGTTACGGTTTCTCCGGATACATCCGGGTACGACGATATAGGCGATACGCTGGCATTCACAAGGCTGAGAATATCGGGGCTGGTAAAGGCGCCGTACTATATGTCCATTGAGAGCGAGCCCAGCCTTGAGGGTACGGGTACGCTGGGACTGGTACTGTATGTGCCGTATTCCGCATTTACCGCGGAGAACTACAACCATATTTTTGTCACGCTCAGGGATGCGGTGGGACTGGATTCCTTTTCCCGGCAATATCAGCTTCTGACGGATGAGGGCGCTGATAGGCTGAAGGCCTTGGGAAGCGGGATAACGGCGCAGAAGCGCTCCGACAAGCTGGAAGAACTGGGGCAAAAGTATGACGGTGCCGCGGCGGAGCTGCAGTCACAAAGAGAGCAGGCCGATAAGGAGTTTGCCGAGGCGGAAAGACTGATAGAGGAAAAAGAAGGCGAGCTTGCGCAGGCTCGTGCCGCCCTGGAGGATAAGCGTGCACAGCTGGAGAACATGAGGCCGTTGCTTTCACAGGAACAGTATGCCGCCATGCTTGCTCAGCTTGCGGGCGCGGAGGATGAGATTGCCGCCGGAGAAGAATCGGTTGCCCGGGCGCGTACCGAGCTTTCGGACAAACAACGGCAGGCAGAGGAAGGCTTTGCCCGGGCGGAGGAAGAGCTGGACGGCTTAAAAACGGCTATTGAAGACTTTCCGGTTGTGCAGTGGAGCATTACGGACCGCAGCGATACCGTGTCGTATTCCAGCTATAAAAGCAATTCCGAAAAGGTAGCCGCCATAGCCAAGGTTTTTCCGGTGTTCTTTTTTATGGTGGCGGCGCTGGTTGCCCTTACCACCATGACCCGTATGGTGGAAGAGGAGCGCATCCAGATAGGTACGCTCAAGGCACTTGGCTATTCAAAGGGAGCCATACTGTGTTATTATGTGGGATACTCCGTCGCCGCAGGGCTGCTTGGAGGGATAACAGGCGTGCTGGTGGGCTTTTATACGCTCCCCAGAGTAATAGCCGGCGCTTACGGAATGATGTATACTCTGCCCCAAACGCAGTGCGCTTTTTACTGGAACTACGCACTTTTGATAATACCGCTTGCGGTATGCATAACCGCAGGCGCGACACTATGCGCTTCCCTTGCACAGCTTGCGGAGCGCCCCAGTACCCTTATGCTGCCGCGTGCGCCAAAGCCGGGCAAGAGAATACTGCTTGAGCGTACGCCGCTGTGGAAGCATCTGAAGTTCAGCCTGAAGGTGACCGCACGCAATATATTCCGCTATAAAAAGAGACTGTTTATGACGGTGTTCGGTATAGCGGGCTGCTGTGCCCTGCTGCTTACCGGGTTCGGGCTCAGGGATTCCATACATGAAATAGTGGATAAGCAGTTCGGGGAGATATACCGTTACAACCTGACCCTGGCGCTTTCCCGGGAGGAGGCCGCAGACGACGATTCCGTAATCAAGGGCGTGCTTTCCGACAGAGAGTATATATCGGATTATGCCTGCGTATACAGCGGCAGCGGTAAGGCGGGCGCAAACGGCAGGCAGGAAAGCATAAATGTTATGGTACCCCGGAATACAGATGAGCTGAAACGCATGATAAACCTCAGGGACAGAATAAGCGGCGACGATATTGCGTTTAATGCGGATTCCGTGGTGCTTACGGAGAAGCTGTGCGAGACCTTGGGGGTACGCGAGGGGGACACTGTCACTCTGACGGATGCCGACGGAAAAGAGGCTGACTTTGTCGTTACCGGAGTGTGCGAAAATTATATATCGGGTTTCGCCTTTGTCAGCACGGAAAAATACGAAAGCAGCTTCGGGCGCCCCGAATACAGGGTGGTGCTGGCTGCTTCGGAGGAGCATACTCAGCAGGTGCGCGATGAGCTGAGCCGCAAACTGTTAGAGAGCGATTCGGTTTTGCGCCTGAGCTTTTCCGATACCGTGCGCGAGAGCTTTTCCAACACCGTTAAAAGTCTGGACAGTATTGTGATAGTGCTTATCGTTTCTGCCGGACTGCTGGCTGTTATAGTGCTTTACAACCTGACAAATATCAATATATGCGAGCGCAAAAAGGAACTGGCTACGCTTAAAGTGCTGGGCTTTACCGACCGTGAGACCGGAGCGTATATATTCCGCGAAACAGTTATACTGTGCGTGTTGGGAATATTGTTCGGGCTGGTGCTGGGAATCGGACTGCATGCCTTCGTAGTCAGGACGGCCGAGGTGGATTCCGTCATGTTCGGGCGCAGCATAAGCTGGCTGAGCTACCTGCTTTCCGCAGTTATAACCGTGCTGTTTACTGCTGCGGTGGACCTGTTCATGCGCAAAAAAGTCAATTCGGTGGACATGGTGGCGGCCATGAAGGCAAACGAATGACGGAGACCGCGTACGGAACCCTGCGTTTCCGTATACGCACATCCGGGCATACCGCATAAAAGCCGGAGCGGCGGTGAGATTTCTGTTGCAAAATATTCCGTGTTTGTATATAATGTATATAAACCGAAATATAACACAAGGATGCCGAGGGCTTCGGATGCCGTGTTTTCAGAGAGCGCTCAGATGGTGTAAGGGCGTACGCGGTACCGCAAAGTTTGCGACGGCGGAGTGGGCGGGGCGTGAGTTCCGCACGGCGGCAGCCGTTATGTGCATCAAGGAGGACGCGGCGTCTTAATTCCGCTGCGTCAATAAGAGTGGAACCGCGGGAAGCCCCGTCTCTTTTGAGACGGGGCTTTTTTATCAGTCCGCATTCAATCGGGAGCGCGGCATAAAAGAAAATAACGGTAATAAAACCGTATCGTACAAAGAGAAAGACAGGTATTTATGAAGCACTGGAAAACCGACATACAGGCTGTTCTGGACAGAGACCCGGCTACCAAGTCAAAGCTGGAGGTAATGCTGTGCTGTCCGGGATACCGTGCAATAAGAAGACATCGCAGAGCGCATTTTTTTTATAAACACAATTTGCGCCTGCTGGCACGCATGATAAGCGAGCGCACGCGCCGTCTGACCGGGATAGATATTCATCCCGGAGCCGAGATAGGAGAAGGCTTTTTTATCGACCACGGCACGGGCGTGGTTATAGGAGAGACCACGGTCATAGGGCGCAACTGTTCGATATTTCAGAATGCAACCCTGGGCGGCACGGGCAAGGATACCGGAAAGCGCCACCCGACGCTGGGCGACAACGTCATGGTTTCCGCAGGCGCCAAGGTGCTGGGGCCGTTCAAGGTGGGGGATAACAGCAAGATAGGCGCCGGAGCCGTAGTGCTGGCCGAGGTACCGCCCAACAGCACCGTGGTGGGCGTCCCGGGAAGGGTTGTGCGCAGGGATAATATCAGAGTGGACTGCGCCAGCATGGACCAGCGCCTGCCGGACCCTATACTGGAGGAACTGCAGCGTATGTGCAGCCGCATAAGCGAGCTGGAAAAGAAGGCGAACGGACGCGGTTAATGCGGCGCCGGGCGTTACGGATATGCCGTAACGCCGCGCACAGTAAAATATACTATTAAAGCAACAAATTACAGTTTACGGAGAGGAATAAATATTATGATAGTCTACAACACACTGCATAAAAAGAAGGAACAGCTTATCCCCATCAAAGAGGGCGAAATCGGAATGTATTCCTGCGGACCGACGGTATACAACTATGCTCATATCGGCAATCTGCGCACATATGTTTTTATGGATATTCTGCGCAGGGCGCTTATACATGAGGGCTTCAGGGTAAAAAGCGTAATGAATATAACCGACGTGGGGCATCTTGTAAGCGATGCCGACGCCGGCGAGGACAAGATGGAAAAGGCCTCCAGAGAGCAGCAGAAGTCACCCTATGAGATAGCGGCATATTATACCGATGTGTTTTTCAAGGATATTGATTCGCTCAATATAATGCGTCCCGATATTACGCCGCGCGCCACGGAGCACATAAACGGCATGATTGATTTTGTGCGCAGACTGGTGGAAAAGGGCTACGGCTATGAGACAAGCGACGGAATATATTTCGATATTGAAAAGTTTGGGGATTACGGTAAGCTGTCCGACCTCAGGCTGGAGGATCAAAAGGCCGGAGCCAGGGTGGAAGTCAACAGCGAAAAGCATAATCCTGCTGATTTTGCGCTGTGGAAGAAGGCTCCAAAGGAGCACATAATGCAGTGGGAGAGTCCGTGGGGTATGGGGTATCCGGGGTGGCATATAGAGTGCTCCGCCATGAGCCTTGAGTATCTTGGTGAGCATTTTGACATCCATACCGGCGGCGTGGACCATATACCGGTCCATCACGAAAACGAGATAGCCCAAAGCGAGGCGCTTTTGGGGCATCCGGCGGTCAACTACTGGATGCACGGAGAATTCATGATGGTGGACGGCGGCAAGATGAGCAAGAGCCTCGGCAATACCTATACGGTAAGTCAGCTCAAAGAAAAAGGTTTTGATCCTCTGGCATTCCGCTATTTTTGCCTTAACTCCCATTACAGAAACAAAATGAATTTTACCTGGGATGCCATGGAAAGCTCTCAGGTGAGCTACAGGAGACTGCTTGAGGGGGCACTTGCGCATAAAAACGGCGACAACGCTCCCGAGCCTGCCGCACAGGATGCGCTCAAGGCGTTTTTTGAAGCCATCAGCGATGACCTTAACGTACCCAAAGCGTTGGGCGTGCTGTGGGTGTTGGTGAAGAACCCTCATAAGAGCAGGGAGATATACGATGCGCTGGTGAAAATGGATGCCATTCTGGCGCTGGACATTGACAAATGTGCGGAGAAATGCGACAATAAGGCCGATACTCAGCCGGATATTCCGCAGGAGGCGCTGGAACTGCTGCAAAAGCGCAGCGAGGCCCGCAGGAATAAAAACTGGGCCGAGTCTGACCGGCTGCGCGACCTGCTGGGAGAGATGGGATACAGCGTGGTGGACACCAAGGAAGGCGCCAAGCTGGTACGTAGGTGAGCGGCCGGAAACCCTGCATAACAACCGAAATAACAACCGAAATACATTATTAAAAATAAGACCGCGCAGTGTAATGATTTGCCTAAGATAACACTCTTTGATGCTTTTTTGTGCAAAAACGTTTTACAAATATTAAATTCGTGATATAATGCCACCGTCTTGTCGGTGTGCATTAACCGCATCAGCGTTTGAGGACAAACCAAAAAGGAGAATGTCAGTGGAAACCATTTATATTATAGAACAAGTGATAGCGGCGGCTTTTATTGCCTGTTACGCATACCAGCTGTTTTATATTGCATATATGCTTTTCAGGAAACCCGTTCATCAGGAGGATGCAAAAAAACAGCACAGGTACGGAGTGGTAATATGCGCCCGTAACGAAGAAGAGGTCATAGGCCAGCTGCTGGAAAGCGTTGCGGCACAGGATTATCCCTCTGAGCTTGTGGAGGTATTTGTGGTTGCGGATAATTGCACCGACTCCACGGCTGCGGTGGCAAGGAGAATGGGCGCGCGCGTGCTGGAGCGCAACGATCCGGAGCGTATCGGCAAAGGATATGCGCTGGATTATCTGTTCAAGCGGCTTTTGGTCGAGGAGACTCAGTGCGAGGGCTTTCTGGTGCTGGATGCGGATAACGTTCTTAAAGGGAACTATCTGACCGAGATGAACAAGGTCTTTGATCAGGGCTTCCGCATAATAACCAGCTACCGCAACAGTAAAAACTATAACACCAACTGGATAAGCGCCGGCTATTCGCTGTGGTTTATAAGGGAATCCAAGTATCTGAATGAAGCAAGAATGGGCCTGGGTACAAGCTGTGCCATCAGCGGTACCGGCTTTATGGTACATATCGATATCATCCGCCGTAATAACGGCTGGAAGCATCATCTGCTTACCGAGGATATCGAGTTTACAACCGACAGCATAATACATGGCGAGCGCGTCGGGTATGCCGCGGGCGCAATGCTCTTTGACGAGCAGCCCGAGACCTTCAGGCAGTCCTGGACTCAGCGCCTTCGTTGGTCTAAAGGATTCTACCAGGTGTTGGGCAACTACGGCAGGGATCTGACAAAGAATATATTCAAAAAGGGCAGTTTTGCCTGCTATGATATGCTTATGACCATATTCCCGGCCCTGTTTCTGACGCTTTTCAGCATTCTTTGCCACTGCATTGAGTTTGTCCATGCTGTTTTGTCTCCCAATATTGCGGTTCTGCTGCCTATTGCCTTTATGAGCCTTTCGGCTACGGTGCTTAAGTGTTACGGTCTGATATATGTTATAGGCCTTATTACCACCATTACGGAGTGGAAAAATATAAACTGCCCGACCCTGGATAAAATACTGTACACTTTTACATTTCCGCTGTTTATGTTTACATATATACCGGTTTCGATATGGGCGATACTGCGTTTCAGGAATATCGGCTGGACGCCGATAAAGCATTCCGTCTGCAAGTCGGTGGATCAGCTTACAAAAATGCAGAAATAGCATTGCGGGATTCATGTATTATAAATGCCTTCGCTGCGGCGACGGCATTTTTTAATATGCGCCAGGCAGCGAGGCAAATAAAAAGCATACGGCCTGCAAGCAAAAAATATTACATTTTGTTTACACTTTTTTTGAAAGATTCGCTTTTATTTAAGCCGGGGCTATTGTATAATAAGACATAGTACCGACGTGCCGTATAACACGGGCGGACAATACGGACAGGAGAGTGATAACGGTGAGCTGCCGTCCTCATTCAAACGACGGGTCTATGCAGACCAAAGAGAATAAATCCAAAACTGCCAGACAGCGCATATATAATCTGTCCTACAGTTTTTTTGTGGTTGCACTTGTATGTGTGGTGCTGTTTTGCGGCTTTAAGTATGCCGATAAGCATTATAACGACTATATTACCCAGAAGCGCTATGACGAGCTTACCGGAGAGAATCCCACCGTTGCGCCGGACAGGCCTTCCGGGGGGTTTGAGACCGGATTTCCCGATACCGTCTTTGACCCTAATAATCCTGTAATTCCGCAAAGACCGCAGACCTCGTATGAGCCCACACAGATAGAGATAGATGACGGATATGTCAACAGACAGAACGATGTATGGAATCTTTATGAGAATAAAAACTCCGATGTGGTGGCCTGGCTGTATGTGCCCAATCTTGTTAATTACCCGGTGGTAATGGACGATACGGAATACTATCTGAAGCATGATCTCAACGGTACCGAGAGCGCGGCGGGAGCCCTGTTTATGAGCTCCCTCAATGACCTTAATCCTATGGGACGCAATACCATAATACACGGCCACAATATGACAAACGGCAGTATGTTCGGGAAGCTGAAGTACTACACGACATTAGGCACTCAGGCCTTTTTCGATACCAATCGCCGGATTTATCTGGATACTCTTTACGGAACCTTCCGTTTTGAAGTGTTCAGCGTGTATATAACAAACAAGGATGAGCCGGATTACAGAAGGCACAGTTTCGGAGATGACGAGGAATATATCGCATACCTGAACCGTCTCAGAGATAAGGGCATGTTCAAGGATAGCACGGTGGAATTTACCGCCGAGGACAGGATACTTACGCTGTCCACCTGCAATGCGGATGAGGGCTCCACCAAGCGCACAATAGTCCATGCGCGTCTTGTTTGGCCCAAGCCGTCATCCCTGGTTACCCCGTCGCCCATCCCGTCCGAAACCGTAACCGCTCCGCCGGAGGAGGGGACGGAAACCGCCGGGCCGGGCAATACCACCGGTGAGCCTGCGGCGGAAAAGCGGGTAGTCAAGCTCAACGATTCATCGGTTCCGCTTAAGCTCAGAAGCGGGGCAAGCACTTCAAGCGAAATAATCGGTACGCTGGAGCACGGAACGGTGCTGGAGGTCATAAGTTATCACGGAGACTGGATAAAAGTCAAAGCTCCGGGCGGCAAGACCGGATATGTCTACAAGCTGTATACCGTCCCGTATGACGAGTTTGATTTTGACGCGCCGCAGCCGGGCACTACCACGCAGAAACCGTCCGCTTCGCCTACGCCTGTTCCAACCCCTACATACGACCCGGAGGAGTCGGCTCTGCCTACGGAATCGGTTTTGCCGGAGGATTCCGCCTCCCCTGAGGCTACGCCTTCTTTGGAAAGCACTGAGAATACCGATGTGACGCCGGATCCGGCTGCGGAAGAAACAACTCCGGCTTCGGAGGAGTAAAGCAGGCAGGCGCGAAAAGATTCTTTGGAGGCGCTGCCCGGGCGACCGCCCTGCGGCAGCGCCGCATTTTGCGGTTTTGCACCACTAAGGGGTTTGCACCGCCAAAGGGCGCTTTGACTCATTTTAGCAACGGAGGACGATGGCTGTATGACGCATATTTATTTGATCCGGCACTGTCAGCCGCAGGCCGAAGGCGACGACAGGACCAGACCGCTTACCGCCAAGGGCGCGGCGGATATACCGAAGGTGACGGAGTATTTGGCGGACAAGGGCATAGACCGCGTGTACTGCTCGCCGTATAAGCGCTCCGTGGACACGATAAGCGATTTCTGTTCTAGGTATTCCTTTGACCTTGAGATACGCGAAAATTTCCGCGAAGTGAACATCGGCAATGATTATCAGGGCGAGTTTATTGATACCGTCAGACATTTGTGGGAGGACTATTCCTACAGTCTGTCGGACGGCGAGAGCTACGGTCAGGTGCAGAGAAGGTGCATTGCGGAGCTGCTGCCCATTCTGAGGGCTGACCGGGATAAGAATATAGTTATCAGCATGCATTCTACCGCGATGAGTACCATCATAAAATATTTTAAGCCTGACTTTGTCTGGGAGGATTATTTCAGAGTGCTCTGTCATACTCCTTATGCGGCGCTGCTGTCCTTTGACGGAGACCGCTTCTGCACAGTGGAGTATCACAGCTTTGACTAAACGGCACGGCCTGTCGGCTTAGTCTGCGGAAAGGAGAAGGTATCGTGCCCTTGGATAAGAGGCACCGCGGTAAGGCGTTTCCGACTTGCCGCAAGAACATCAGACGGATATGAAGCGTTACATAGTTTTTCTTTTTTGCATACTTACCGGAACCGTGGTGGTTTTATGCACCGCCATGCTGGGTTCCGGAGTTTTTGCCGGGTATACCGCAGACGGATATAAGCCGGGTGTAACCCTGAGCGGCACATTATCCGGGGATATTACCGCAGTTCCCTCCGATACGGCGCAGCCTGATACAGAGCATATGGTGTTCAGGGCACTGGAGCTGCCCGATGACACAAATGTCCCGCAATATTATACCACGGTGACGCTGGGCAATACCGAATGCTTTGCATTTACCGACGCGCGCGGAGATATGTGCTACCGGGTCTACGGAGAGCTGGAATATCTGCTGGGCGACAGGGTGCTTAAAAGCATTTCCGGATTTTTCCGCACGGAAGACGGCGTGAGTGTAATTGATGAAATTCCGGTAAACCCGGATACGGAGAATTACGGAGTGGCCGTTCTTTCCGCCGCACCCGATGAGGCGGTGCCGACGGGTTATGTTCAGATGGATGGAGGCATATATTATTTTAAGGGCGCCAACCGGGAGCGTGTTTACAGGGCATGGGCTTCCTTCGGTGACGGCAAGTGCGCATTTTATCCCTCCAATGCCGAAGGTACGGTGGCTCCCGGGGCTGTCAGGGCCGATATTGACGCCGATATCAAGGCGATGGAGCAGGGCAGTTTGCCTGTATCCGTTGCAACTTCGCCCCACATAATGATAGAAACGGTGGAAATAACCACACTGATAAATATGAACAACCGCCTGGATATGGTTTATGTGACCAAGTATCTGGTATCTGTGTGTGAATATCTGGTTAAGGCTCCGTTTACATTGCGGGATAATCCCACTATGGCAAACCACGAAGCGCTGGAGGCATTTCTGGC
>JAQXIQ010000128.1 GCA_029007865.1 Bacillota bacterium | reverse complement strand
GAAACTTCAAAAAAGAGAAGGGCGCATCGGAACCGGATGGATTGTTGCAATAGCTTTGGTGCTGGGAATAGTAATCGGAGCGGTGGCGCAGGAAATCCGCTTTTCCGGGTCGCTGGCCTTTTCGCAGCTTGAATCACTCATCGAGGCAGCCAATCTGGCGGCGGATAAATCCATCAATGACTATTCCAAAGAGGAATTGGTGGATTTCATGCTTTACGGCCTTTCCGAAGGGCTTGATGACGATTATGCCTGCTATTTTACCGCAGAAGAACTGAAGGCATATAACGACCAGAAACAGGGCATTATACGCGGCGGTATCGGTGTGGTAATAACGCTGACGGAAGAGGGCACCCGGGTCACCGAGGTATACGAGGACTCTCCTGCGGCAAAATGCGGAATTAAAGAAGGCGATGTTTTCCTGCAGGTGGACGGGGTGGATGTAACGGAAAAAAGTCTGGCTGAGCTGTCTGAACTTGTCGGGGGAGAAGTGGGCACGGAACTGCGGCTCAGAATGCGGCGCGGGAATGACGAGCTGGTGTTTGACCTTGCAAGAGCGGAGGTTATCACTCCAATGGTCAAATACCGTCAGATAGGTACGGTTACCTATATCAAGTACAAAAGCTTTAACGGCAATGCAACGGAGAAATTCCGCGAGGCACTTGATTTTGCGATTGATAACGGCTCTACCGGCATTATAATAGACCTGCGTGACAACCTGGGCGGCGACCTTGACATTCTGGCCAAAACAGCCGATATGATACTGCCCGAGGGAGACATAATATATGCGCTGGATAAAAACGGGAACCGGATAAGCGAGAAAAAAAGCGATGCCGCGCGGATAGAACTGCCCATGGTTATACTGACCAACGGGTATTCCGCAAGTGCCTCCGAGGCCTTTACCGGCGCGGCAAGGGATTACGGTGTTGCCGTTACCGTGGGTACCAAGACCTATGGCAAGGGCATAATGCAGACCACCTATCCGCTTGCCAACGGAGGAGCGTTCAAGCTGACCACCGCAAAATACTATCTGCCAAAGGGAGAGTGCATTCACCAGGTTGGTATTACTCCGGATTATGTTGTGGAGCTGCCGGACGGAGCGGAAAGCCGCCCTGCGGACATGACGGATGAGCAGGACACACAATTACAAAAAGCGCTGGAGATTCTGGCAAAAAACTAGGTAATAATATGTGATGCCGGTATAGCGGAGGAGGCTATGTTTGCGACAAACAAAAAACGCTTTACCTCCGCACCGATATGTGTTATAATAAAATTAACGGCGGAAGCTGCCGTATTATGCTGAGCGGAGATTGCTCCGGCTTTTGACGCAAGGCAAGTTTATTAAGTCTGAGGCAAGGGTGAGCCTGAGCCAAGGGAAGAGCAAGCATAAGGATTATACCGCAGACAGCCGCGCTGTTTGCGGAATCGGCCTCTTTTCCTTGGGAAAAGAGGCCTTTGCTGTATTGTTTCCGACGGGAGGCACATGCTATTTATTGGTTTGGGAGGCGGTTAAAACGGAAGAGACAAAAGAGGTATATGCAAGAATAGGCGTTATAGGAATAGTAATAGAAAACCCTGAAAAAGGGGCGCAGGATGTAAACAAACTGCTCAGCAGATATTCCCGTATCATAAAGGGCAGAATGGGTCTGCCGTTTACGCAGCAGAATATTGCCGTCATTTCGCTGATAGTTCAGGGGAATACCGATGATATCGGGGCTCTTACCGGTAGTCTGGGCAGGCTGGAGGGCGTAACGGTAAAGAGCGCTCTGACATCCAAAAGCCTGCCCGAATGACAGCGGAGACTGATGGGCAGCGTTCTGAGCATTAAAACAGCTGAATAAATAACAGTAATATTTTTTGGGGAGGCTAAACGAATATGAAAAAGCTTATTACAGTTTTGACGGCATCGCTGCTGATGCTGTTTGCACTTGCGGGGTGTGCCGATACCGGCAGTACCGCTACAAGCGGTACAGAAGGCACCGTAACACAATGCGCTACCGCCGGTACGGAACCCACTCCGACAGTTCCTTACGAACAGCGCACTCAGGTGCGCATCGGGGTGCTTAACGGGCCGACGGGCATGGGTGCTTCCAAGCTGATGAAGGATAATCAGGAAAAGACCACGGCAAATCAGTATACCTTTGAGCAGTATTCTGCTCCTACCGATATTATGCCGCTGCTGATAAAAGGCGAGCTGGACATTGCCGCACTTCCCACCAATGTGGCGGCAACGGTATACAACAAGACTGAAGGAGGAGTAAAGCTGCTTGCGCTCAATACACTGGGCGTGCTGTATGTGGTTTCCAAGGATGAAGGCATCGATACCGTTGCCGATCTGAACGGAAAAACTGTGTATATCTCGGGACAGGGCTCTACTCCGGAGTATGCCATGGACTATATCCTGAAGCAAAACGGGCTGGAAGCAGGGAGCGATGTCAAGCTGGAGTTTGTATCGGACCACGCATCTCTGGTAGCTATGTGCGTGGCCGGACAGGCGGATACCGTTGTGCTGCCCGAGCCTTTTGTTTCCACTCTGCTTTCAAAGGAACTGGGTTATAAGCGCAGTATCGATCTTAACGAGGCCTGGGATAAGGCTTGCGAAGGCTCCAGCATATTCTCCATGGGCTGTCTGGTGGTACGCAGTGAATTTGCCGACCAAAACCCACAGGCGGTTAGTGATTTTCTGGCGGAATACGCCCGGTCTGTGGATTTTGTAAACAGCAATAACAAGGATGCCGCGGAGA
>JAQXIQ010000127.1 GCA_029007865.1 Bacillota bacterium | reverse complement strand
GTTTTTCTGATTAACATCTGTTACTATAACCATGGCGATTGAGTTCCTTTCGTTAGACTTGGGTTGTGGTGACTTTATTCTAACAAACTCAATCGCTTTTTTCCATACCTTTGGTCTCACATCAATTGTAACACTACACGCCGAAGTGACATCTGTTTCGTTGCCTCTTGACAAGAATCCCGATTGCTTACGCGTTCGGGGTTTTCACTTTTCACCGAAGCCTGTCAGAAAGCTGTATATTAAAAATGGACTGTTCCGAGAGTGAGAATAAAGGTAAGACCATTTTATGAGAGTGAACAGTATGGAAAAAGGCAAATTATACAAAGGAGCTCAGGATAATTGTGGCAACCTATCGTTTAACTAAAGTCGATTATATCGATGCGGAATAGAATTCACAAATCAAATCCGTCATAAACACCCGCACCAAAAAGGTATAGCCCATTGTCCGTTCAATTGTCATTTGATTTTATCAATATCACCTCCATTGAAATCAACCGCTGTTTGTGATATGCTATATACAACGAAAGCGGTTTCAAATATTTCAAAGGAGAAAACTTATGGGTAATGAAACAATAGGAAAACAGATTGCATCTATGCGCAAAGAAAAAGGAATAAAGCAAGAAGAACTTGCCAATTATGTTGGCGTAAGTACGCAGGCGGTTTCCAAGTGGGAAAACGGCGGAGTCCCCGATATTGAGCTGCTGCCCGCAATTGCAGACTTTTTTTCTGTTTCGATAGATTCATTGTTCGGGCGAAATATCACGGATTACAGCGATCTGCAGACAACTCTTATCAAAAAAATCATGGAATCGCCTCACGAACAGCAATTCAGAGTTGTTTTCAACTATTGCTGGGATATGGAGCGTGCAATGTTTGGCCGCATGCCCAATGACGGCAGTATTGAAGACTATGAAAAGGATCTGGACAAACAGGAACAACGGTATTCCAGTGTTCTGAGCGATTACGGTTTCACGAGAATCGGAATCGCAAACAAACTTCAGTACTTCCTGTTAGTGCCCGAAATTCAAAACACCGATGCCGCGATTCTGGAAGGCGTGGATTATCCGGCATTTTTCAAGGATTTTTCTGATAAAGATGTATTCGATGCCTGTGTTTTGTTAAACAAACGCGAGAGCAGCAAAGCCTTTACCGAAAACTTCCTTGTTAAAAAATTAAAAGTCGAAGCGGAAAAAGCCGGTCAGATCCTTGCGGTGCTTGAAAAATACAATTTGATCAGCAGAACACTGATAGAAATGGAGGATGAAACACTGACGGTATATAAATTCAAACCCACGCCGTCTTTCATTGCATTTTTGATTTTCGCCAAGGAATTTATAGATCCCCCGCGCAACTGGAGCTATTATTCAGAGGGTCGAAACAAACCGTACCTGAAATAAAAGCTCCGTTATGAACTAATTTCAAAATCCTTCCCGAATGCTGATGCGTTCGGGATTTTTACTTTTTACCTCTTCATCCCCACTCTTATTTTTGTCCGTCTATCCCCTGTTTCTTTCGTTTGCTTGCAGCTTTCCAGGTGCATTTCCGGCGCAGGCGCATATAATGAAAGCAAATGCTATGCCGGAGGGTCTGTAATATGGAGAATAACCGCTACCCGTTTGTCAATCTTGCATTGCCTTACGCATACGACGCGCTGGAGCCGTTTATTGACGAAACAACAATGCGCTTACACCATACAAGGCATTTGCAGACATATATACAAAACCTCAACGCACTGCTTATAGACAGGCCGCAGCTGCAGAAGCTTACGCTGCAGCAGCTTATAATAGCCTCGCAAAGATACACGGAAGAACTCGGCGTTCCCCTGCTGAGCAATGCGGGCGGAGTTTATAACCACCGCTTCTTTTTTGACGGGCTCCGCCCCGCCCCGGCCCGGGAGCCGCGCGGGAGTCTCGCCTCTGCTTTAACGCAGCGCTTCGGCAGCTTTGAAGGCTTCAGGGATGCCTTCAAAAAAGCCGCGCTTTCGGTATTCGGCTCCGGCTATGCTTTTCTGGTGCTGGGCCCTAAGGGCCTGGAAATTATTAAAGCTCCCAACCAGAACAGCCCGGTTCAGCTTATGCTTTGCCCCATAATTGCAATTGATGTGTGGGAGCACGCCTACTACCTTAAGCATTACAATATGCGCAGCGATTATATCGACGCCTGGTTTAATGTTGCGGACTGGGACAAAGCAGGCGAAAACTACGACCGCTGCATACAAAACCGCGGATATATGCGGTAATTGCCGGCGCCGTCATATGCAAAATCCAACACCAAAAGCATAATACCGGGCGCCTGCGTCCCTGTTTTATCACTTCTGCGGTATAATATCGCCTCCGGAAAGACATACTGATACAGGCCGAGTTCCATAACAACGCTTATTCTGAGCATCGGAGAGATACAAATGGATTCGGTCTGGACAAAAACCGTGCGCATGCCGGAATTTCCCGACTTAAACGGGGACATAAAAACCGATGTGCTTATCATCGGAGGGGCGCCGCCGGAATTCTTTGCGCCTATATGCTGCAGCAGGCCGGAGTAAACCCTCCTTATACTCGTCGATTATAGCTTTTGCTCCATACGCTCGACTTTGTATTTTTTATCACTTCTGCGGGGTAGGTTTTAACGATATCCCAAGAGAAGCAAGCTTGTTGAGTATCTCTTCCGAAAAAAAGCCGCAAAAAACATTAAAAAAGCCGCAAAAAACCGCTAAAAAACCGTTAAAAAACCGCTAAAAAGCAAGCATAAGACGGTTCAACAGGAAATATCCGGCCGGGAGCCTATAATACTTCGCACCGGAGGATATTTTTGTTATCCGTCAGAAAAATATATATCTTCTGCTGCTTGCTGACGCGTTATCTACTACGGTACGGCCGTCGTGATACGGCTTCCGGCATTGGATATATCAAGCAGCATTACAATACCGGAATTATTGCAGCCTGCGGCGATTGCATCATAACGGTTATCATTCCAACCGGTCGCGGTCATTTTCCTATTTCAGGGCGATGTACTTTTCCGGCTGTACAAGCACGGCGCCGCCCGCCCTGACAGCGTTTGTCCAGGCGCTCCTGACATTTTCTTCACCGGCCGTGAACACACGGCTCTCATCAGCAAGGAAAGGCGCGAAATGCGCGTTGGTTGCCAGACAGGTCACAGAGAAGGTCTCATCGTCCCGGATCTCCTTGCCGTCCCGTTTCACCTTGGTAAGGGTGTAAGCGCCTTCGTTCTCTTTCACTTCGATAGTTATACCGCTGACAACAGGCAGCGAGCCGCGGTTGAAAGGCCTGAACCCTCCGTCAACGCCTTCAACATACGCCTTTACCGTCTCTTTCAGTTCCGCACCGGTCATATCACGGCGGAAGGACTGCAGTCCGTTGGGCATAATCATGCAGCCTGCCATCTTTTCGGTATAATCCGCCTGAAGCACACAGCCAGTAAAGCTGTTGCCCGCTGCAATGAGTACATCGCTGTCATAAACCTTACGGAGAGAGTTGGCCATCACGGAGTAGGCTTCGCTGCCGCCGTCAGCATGGAAAATGCCGGAGTAGGCTTTATCGGAAGTCAGGACAATCCCGGCAAAAGCATCATCGGGCCGGCGAAGCTTGGCGTCAAAGGCTTCATAGGCCTGCTGTGCGTTATACTCCCCCGTAATCATCTTTGAAACCACTTCCTTGGACACGGCAAAGAAGTCATTGGAGGCAATGCGGATATACATACGGTTCTGCTCGATCAGCGGACGGATGCTTTCCAGCGCGTCCGTCAGATGAATGCCGACCTCCCGGCTGTAACTAAGGACATCCAATCCGGTGGGAAGCAGCGTCTGCCCTTCCTCGGAGATCATCACATCCAGAACTCTCATCGCCTTCTCCCGGCGCTCTTTATCGTTTTCCAGATTGCGGTTCAGCGCCACCTGTAAATATGGAGTGGTCATGAGCCACTGCTCGCCGTTCTGACCGAAGTACGGCAGTATCACGGTGTCAATTCCCCTATCTCTGAACTCCGATACTCTTGCCGAACTGCCGGCAATCATGGCGGCCTCACCGCTTAAAAACATATTTACCGGCGCATCGTAGCCAAAGTCCAAAACGTCCGGAGTAAGATTCACATCCCGGATAAACCGTTCCATATGTTCAAAGACAACCGGCCAGACGGTATCGTCAAGGCCTACGCGCTC
>JAQXIQ010000126.1 GCA_029007865.1 Bacillota bacterium | reverse complement strand
GTGCGACCCTATCTCCGCGCAGGTATGCTTATCGATAACCACTATCCTGTCCGCACCCCTCAGCGTGGAAAGGCGGTGAGCAATGGCAAATGTCGTTCTTCCCTTTATGAGCCTTGCAAGAGCCTCCTGTATCTGGTACTCGGTCTCGGTATCCAGCGCGCTGGTGGCCTCGTCCAGTATAAGTATCTTGGGGTCGTTGAGTATGGCGCGGGCTATTGCTACGCGCTGGCGTTCCCCGCCGGAAAGATTGTGTCCGTTCTCTCCCACTCTGGTGTTATATCCGTCGGGGAAACGCACTATAAAATCATGCGCGTTTGCAAGCTTTGCCGCACGCATAACTTCTTCCAGCGTTGCCTCGGGCTTGGAATACCGTATGTTTTCCAGAATACTGCCGGAAAACAGGAACGGCTCCTGCAGCACCACTCCTATCTGCCTGTGCAGGGAGTTTTTATCATAATCCCGTATATCCACGCCGTCTATCAGTATACTGCCCTCGTCCACATCGTACATCCTCATTATAAGGTTTATAAGGGTGCTTTTGCCGGCTCCGGAGGCGCCCACAAGCCCTATCATCTCACCTTGGCGCACCTCCAGGGAAAAATCGTCCAGCACCGGCTCATAGCTCTTATAGCCGAAGCCCACATGCCGGAACGACACCTCCCCGTGCAGTGTCCGCTTAACCGGCGCCGCGCTGGCCGGCAGCTCCTCGGACTCCTCCAGCACGTCAAAAATGCGCTCCAGACTGGTGAGCATCTGCACTACGGTTCTGGGGAGATTGCCCAGCCACAGCAGCTGTCCGTACAGCGCCCCGGCATAAAAGCTGAACATGGACATCTTGCCTGCAGTAAACGTACCCTCCAGTATTCCCAGTCCCCCGTAAAGGGTTATCACCAGGGTGCCGATGGAAAAGAAGAAGGAAAACAGCGGCGTTATGGTGCTCCATATTTTTTCGTTTTTTTCGCTGAGCAAAGCTATCTCCTGATTGCCTTCCTCAAAGGATTTGCTCTCCCTTGCCTCCATACCGAAACTCTTAACCACCCTTATACCGGAGAGAACATCCTGCAGATGAGCGTTTACCGCATCGCTTTTTATCCACTGCTTATGGAAAATACGCCCGAAAAATTTGCGGCTTATAACGGCTATGACAAACACAAGGGGTACCAGCGAAACGGACAGCAGGGTCAGCTTCCAGTCCATAATAAACATGGCTATAACGGAAAAGAACATTATCAGAAGCTGATTAAACACAGACGCAAAGGTGTTCTCCATAAAATTGCGCACCTGATTTGTATCATTCATCATGCGGTTCATAAGCGCGCCAGGCGTGCGTCTGTTCAGATAGCTTATGGAAAGCTTCTGTATCTTGATATACATGCGCTCTCTCAGGTCCAGGCTTATACTGGAGCCAAGTCCCACCGACAGTCGGTTGCGCACTATATAGCCCACTACCATCGCCGCAATAACCAGCGCCATTATGCCTATAACGCCCAGCGCGTCCTCCATGCCTGCTCCGGGAGCCAGCAATACCTTGTCCACCAGCTCCCTGTTGATCAAGCCCATTCCGATGTTTAGCGCAGTCACTGCCAGCATTACAAGAGTCAGTACGGCAAAGCGCAGCCTGTACGGCTTAATAATACTCCACAGCCTGCGCCAGATACGCCCTTTATCTCCGCAGTGAGGACAGATATTAGTCCCCGGAAGCGCCCGCCCGCAATTCGGACATGTGCGCTCCGCCTCCGCGGATTCCATTCTGGCCTGCCGTCCCGCCGCCAGCATTTTAATGCCTCTTGCCACATAGGCGTAGCGCGATACATGGTGCATTGTCATACAGCAGAAAAGCTGTTCCCGGCCGTCTTTCAGCGTAATTATAAGCTGGCCGCAGTCGTTGCCCGCTTCGCACCGGGCGTCCTGTATATCCTCTATGGCCGCTTTTGCGCAAACCTCTCCGTCCCTGAGCAGCAGTACATATTTATCCGTCACAGCCAGCCAGTCCTTAGCCAGCCTGCCGTCCCGTATGTCGCACGGCACGCAGTATACCGCCGCATTGCCGTAAGCCTTTACCGCATCGCTGACCTTGCGCGGCATTTCATACAACAAATTCATATATTTATCCTTTCATAAACCTACGGCCTACAGATACAGATCCAGCATTTTAAGCTCCTTGCCGGTAAGCTTTGAGGTATCCCTGATTTCAAAGCGGTTGCCGTCCAGGTCGTTTATAATAAGCCTTGTTTCACTCAGCTTATTTATGCTGTTGCCTCCCATGGTAACGGTAAAACGCGCCTCTCCCCGGTCGGTTTCCACATCCCAGTACGAATATCCGTATTCCTCTCGTATGTTTTTGATTCGCTTGATAAGCGGCATAAAATACATCATGTCCAGCTGCTCCTTTATAAGAGCCGCCGCCTCCGCGCCCAGCGAATCAATATCCCTGAGCATGCCTATCTCCTTGCTCTCGTTGCCGCTTCCCTCCCGCAGCGAAATATACTCCGACGGATTGGTAAAGGGAAAACAGCGTACCGGCCTGACTCTTTTATACTCCTTGCCGTTTACCGTTGCGCTGAGCAGGCCGCCCTCGGTGCGCCGCACGGAGGCGTTCTCCGGGGTAAGAAAGTCGATGGAGAACATGCTCTCCACTTTTTCGTTCTGCGATTTTATTATCTTTTCGTAATCGTTATTGTTCTGTTCCATTATTCCCGAACTCCTTTCAGTGCCAGCGCCTTGCTCTGCAGCTGCAGCAGCTTAAAGTATACTCCCTTTGCCCTTGCAAGCTCTGCATGAGTCCCGCTCTCGGCAATGGCTCCGTTTTCAATTACTATAAGCTTGTCCGCCGCACGGAGCGTAGAGAGCCTGTGCGCTATGCTTATTGTCGTCCTGCCCACAATAAGGCGGTCTATGGCGTTTTGTATGTTTCGCTCCGTCTCGGTATCCACACTGGCGGTTGCCTCATCCAGTATAAGTATTTTAGGGTCGGCAAGTATTGCCCTTGCTATGCTTATTCGCTGCCTCTCACCGCCCGACAGGGTTCTTCCGCCTGCCCCTATCACGGTGTTATAGCCGTCCGGCATTCGCATGATAAACTCGTGCGCGCTTGCGGCCTTGGCCGCGGCCAGCACCTCGGCGTCCGACGCTTCGGGCCGGGCGTAAGCTATATTCTGCGCGACCGTACCCATAAATATATACGTTTCCTGAGACACCATGGCGATATTTCTGCGCAGAGAGGCAAAGGTAACATCTTTGACGTTTATCCCGTCTATGAGTATCTCGCCCTCGGTGCAGTCATACAAACGCGAAATCAGGTTGACTATCGTACTCTTTCCTGCGCCCGAATGCCCCACTATGCCCAGCATTTTGCCCTCCTGAGCGGTAAATGACACATTTTTAAGCACCGGCTTGTTGGGCTCATAGGCAAAGCTTACGTTTTTCATCTCCACGCAGCCCTTTATATTCTTTAGCTCAACGGCGCCGGGCTTCTCCGTCACCTCCGGCACTGCGTCCAGTATTTCAAAAATACGCTGCGCGCTGTTCATGGAATCCGTCCACCAGCGCATGGCATAGCTCATGAAATCAAGAGGATTGCTCAGCCCCGAAACATATCCTACAAAGGAGACCAGCACGCCGTATGTTACCTCTCCGGAATCCAGCAGCATCATGGAACCTATCAGCCAGACGGCAAGCTGAGCCAGCTGTTCCACAGTTACAAAGAGCGCGAAATACTTGTTGTCAAAGGCTACGAGATCCACCTCGGCCCTGCGCACTCTGCCGTTGCTCTTTTCAAAGCGCTTTATTTCCTCGTCCTCGCGCCCGAAGGCCTTTACCACGCGTGCGCCGGTAAGGTTGTCGTTGATATTGGCATTGAGCGCACGGTTTGCACGGTGGCGTCTCCCGTAATAATGCCACAGCGTAGGCATCATCATAAACCCGACATAGAACAGCGCCGGAATAAGCACCACCGACACCAGCGCCAGCTTCCAGGACAGGGTAAACATTATTATCATGGAGCACAGTATGTAAGCGCCGTGCGTAAAGACAAAGGGCAATCCGTCTATAAAGAAGCTCATCACTTCATTTGCGTCCCCGTTGATGCGGGTCATAAGCCCTCCGGTCTGTCTGCGCGCAAAAAAGGAAACCGAAAGCCTGCCCAGGGAATCAAAAATCGAGGTCTTGATATCCTTCATGACTTTGGGCACCACCGAGGCCACTATTCTGCCCTGCACAACGGAAAACAGCGTCTGGAGCAGCTTGGCCGCAAGCAGTACCGCGGCAACAATCCACAGCGCCGCAGCGAACTGTCCCGGTATGCCCAACGCCGCAAGAAACGCCTGTGCGGAATCATTCTGCGACAGGACATAATCAAACAGCACCGTCCCGCTCAGATACGGCAGTGCCAGCGACATGGCCGTGCCCAGCAGAACCATCAGCATCATAACGGCTATTTTCTTCTTATACGGTGCAAAATAGCTCAATACCCTCATGAATATCGACCTTCTGTCCATGCACCTGGGACATATCTTCCTGTCACGCTCCGGATAAGGCATTCCGCATTTCGGACAGCAAAACTCCCCGTCCTCTTCATTCATGCCGGGGCCGCCGAAAGGCGGCTTCGGCCCCGGACGGTGCTGCCCGCTTTCATTGTCCGGACATTTTTTCGGCAGAGCCTCCTCGAGCTCCCGGCAAAACGCACTCATGCGCCGCATATGCTGTCCGGAAAACACGCACAGCAGCCTCTCCTGTCCGTCTATGACGGCCGTTACGCATCCGCCCGAAACAAGGTTCTCTGCCTTGGGGTCGCTGATGCGGTCCAGCTCAAAGCCGTATATCCGGTCAATAACCTCCGGCATGGCCGCCGCTGCGGTTTTTACCTTTTTTTCAAAATATCCCGAATATGTTTTGCACCGCTCTCTCTGCGGCGACTGACAGATAAGCAGTCTCTTGTCCTTGGTCAGCACCAGGTATGTATTGCACGCCTCTGCGCCGGAGCCCTCCAGAGTGCCGTCGCAGGTAAGGTCGGCATACGCCCATTCCGACGCTTCCGCTCCCTCCTGCTCCAATGCCGTCTTCAGCGGCCTTGGAAGTTCATTTTTCATTTGTATAACCTGCGCTCCGCATTGCGAAGCGTCCTTTCTCCCATACTTTTGTAATAACTGTAATAACGCATTATCCGTTTGTCCCTTTGTATCGGAAAACAAAAAACTCCTGCACCTTGAGCGCAGGAGTCCTCATCTGCTGAAATACTTCAGTTCTTCCTGACACAAAAAGGGGCGATACGGCTGTAATACACCAAATAAACACGGTTGGTCATTATAAACGCTCCTTTCTCCTAAATTTCATTATCATTCCAGCACATTATAACAAAGAAAAGTCCCGGACGCAATAGTTTTTTAAATAATATATTTTTTACCCAAAAGCATGCGGCAGTTCGACATGACAGCTTCCGTCCTTGATCACATAGTTCTCCCTGACCCCTATTTCCTGCACCCACTGCCTGACCTGAAGCGTTTTCCATATAAAGGTGTTATAGCCTCCGCCGTTATCGTTATCCCACAGCCACTGCGGCGTGCACCAGAAACAGCCCTTGGGCGAAACGGCCTCGTACACATCGCGCCCCACTCCGCTTTGCCCATGGTGAGCCATCTGACAAAAATCGCTTTTGAGTCCGCCGCCGTACATCTCCAGCAATTTCTCCCCGCCTTCAACTCCCAGGTCTCCCAGGAACAGCACGGTTTGCCCCGCAAGCGTCATTCTCAGCACGCTGGAAGCATTATTGCCGGCATTTTGGCATATCCGCGAATCCGGCGTCAGCAGCACATCAAATTTGGCACTGCCCACCTGATAGCAGTCTCCCGTGGAAATAATCTCGGCACAGCCCGCAAACAGAGGCAGCTTATCGTAAAAGGCATCGATTTCCTCCGCAAACATGGGCTCATTCCTGTGCATAAACTGGCGGGAAGTAAAATTATAATACAGCTTCCCGACTCTTACCGCGTCCTTCATGCCCACGATTTTAAGAAACGCATTTATATGATCCGAATGCGCGTGCGTTAAAAACCACGCATCCACGACCGGACGCTCCGCGCCCGAAATACTCCTTAAATTCTCAAGCAGGTATTCCGCGTCACCCTCGGTGCCTCCGTCTATTACAATGAGCTTTCCGTCATCGGTCTGAATAATGAAGCTCATCATTTGTTCCGGTGTCTGATTGTGCAGCAAATGAATAACATTTTTGTTCTGCATGCTTTCTCCTTTACCGCGCAAGCGGTATTCCGTTTTTCTTTACCGCATAAGCGGTTTTCTCTGCACGGCTCTGCCGCGCCCTTCGGTAATCATTCACATCTCGCCGCAAAAGGCGGCACTCCGTTCCCGGTGCGGCTTCACCGCCCTGCCTCCTCCGCGCAAAAATGAGGCGGCTCCTCTTCCTCCTCCGGAGTGAGGGACAGCTTGCTGACCGATACCTCGTAGGCAGTACGCTGAATAATATCGCCGTCCTCCGTATGCTTTTCGTATATGCGGCTCTGCAGTCTTCCGGTCAGGCAAATATACTGCGCCACCTCCAGCTCCCGGCAGAATCTTGCGTTTCTGCCCCAGCATATACACGGTATGTAATCGCTTTTGCCGTAAGCCCTGTTTGCCGCGATAAGCATATCGGATATCTCCCTGCAAAATGGGGTCGTCCTGTAGACCGGGGGCTTGCACAGATAGCCTCTGAGGCAAACCGAATTCTCGTCCGGGAGCCCCTCCTGAGCGTTTTCCATGCTGCGGACAAATACTTTAAGCACCAGATGGCTCCTGCCGTCCCGCATAATATTGTATGACCGGAGCTGCCCCTCTACCGTCACTCTGCTGCCCGGCGGATAATCTCCGGCCAGCAGACGCTCGCTTATCATAACGGGTATCTGGTCGCTGTTGCCGCTGAGTCTGCAGACCTGCAGAGTAAAGGTGTAAAAGTTCTCGGAATATACCCGGTGACTGTACTTCAATTCGTCGGCTACGCACCCCGTAAAGCGCACCGTATTGTTTGCCTGGCTTACCATCCGTTTGTCCTCCGTCCCATTCCTGCGTTTTGTTAGAATATATGAGGACTAACGGATAATAATGATACCGTTTATTTGCGTTTCCTGTAGAAAACCGCTATCAGGACCGAAGCTCCTATGACTACCGCCGCAATGGGGATAAGCACAATATGCAGCCCGAACGGCAGCCTGACCGTATCCGCGTCGGAAGCGTCCGTAGCCTGCGGCACCGCCTCGGGCTCTCTTGTTACGGGAGAAGACGCATTTGACAGTATGCTGTCGCTCTCCAGCTTACCGGTTCGTTCATCGATGCTGTTGCGGTACATTGAAGTGTTTGTGGTTATAAAGGCAGCCCCCTTGCACGCCTGCTCCAGCATCCGGTCCGCTCCGTCCACGGTCCAGAGGTTGACCTCCACTCCCCGATGCCTCAGCGCAGCAACGCCGGCAGCGGAAAAGCTGCTCCCCGGGCTGTACGCCCCGTTAAAACCGGCGGTCTCTTCATATACCGTCTCCACCGACATAAGCGCGCTCTGATTGCTGCCGTTTGTAAGCAGCGAAGCCCCAACCTCCGGCATGACCTGGCGCGCCCGTTTTACCTGCAGGGCATTAAAGCTTATGATTACTATTCTGTCCATCATACCCTTGGACTCCGCAATCTCGCGTATAAGGTCGGCGCATTTTCTCTTTGAGGTTTTAATCTCTATTACCAACACTATGTCGTTATTCTTCATGGCGTCAAAAAACTCATCCAGAAAAGCGAACTTAGCATTGTCGTACTTGCCTGTTTTCTTTAATGTATACCCCTTTAGTTCTTCTCTTGTAAGTCTCTCTATCTGAGTGTTGACATTTTCCGTAGTATATCCGCCCAGAGTCCCGTTGTGGTTGATAACAATCTGATCGTCCGCGGTAACATAAACGTCGCATTCAACGGCGTCGGCCCCGGCAGCGACCGCCTCAAGAAGTCCCTCCACCGTGTTCTCCGGGGCCAGAGACGGAACCCCCCGGTGCGCGACGATAAAAGGCCTGCGTACAAATATATCCGAAGCGTCAACGGAGGAATACAGACTGTACGCCTTGGCGTGATCGGACACCACCACATGATTTGCGCCGTTGTCCAGCGCCGCCCTGACCGCGGCATCGGTGGATGCCTCCGCCCTGAGCATTACCGAAATAAACCGTTTCTGCAGATATTCCGCTTCCTGACGCGTCGCAGAGGAAACCACCGCAATATCCGCGCCCGCCGAATGCACCGCTCTTGCGCACTCAGCGCCCTTTGCGTCCGTTATCAGCCCTTTGTGCACGCCCTTGAGCGAGATCCGGGACAGCGCCTCCGGGTTATTCGAAACCGCCAGAAAATCCGTCTCTCCGTTCTCCTCCGCGTACTTAACAAGCGCATCCGCCGTTTCTGAAGTAGTAAGCTCAAAAACCGGGATAACGCGGCCGCGGCACGCGTCAAACGCATCCTTGAAGGAATATGAGCCCCCGGCGGCAATGACCGCATTGCCGCGGACGGATGAAACGGTAAACCACGCCGCCTGCGCAGGCTTATCCTGCGACAGCGCCGCCAGCTTTTCCGGAGAGTCTATCTTCTCCACCACGCTGGGAGGCGCGATAAGCCCGGTTTCCGGCTCATATACCGAGCGCACCGTGTCGCTGGTTTCCGGCTTTACCTGTATCTCCTGAGGCGCACCTATACGCACGGCATATACCCTCAGCACCGAGCCGTTGCTCTGCAGGGCAAAGCCGCCTTCTTTTTCAATAAGCGCAGAATCCGTGGATACCACCTGCGTTCCGTTTATGCTCTGGGATATATTCTTACCGCTGCATATTATTTTTGCCGTATATTTTACCGATGGGTCAATATTCTGAGTATAGGCCTGCTTGCCGTTATACTGCCAGGAGCCTGCGGCATCCTTGCACGCTATCTCCACTCCGTTAGCCGCGGCTGCTCCGCGGCGGACGCACATCTGCATATACGGCTTGGGGTCCGCGCCGTTGCCCGTAACCCGGTACATAAAGGATACCCATCTGGTGTCCTCGTTTGCACTGGCTATGGTAAAATCCACTTCCATGGTAAAATCCGCCGCGTCCGGGGCGTTTATCCTTACAATACTGCCCGGGGCAAGCTCCACAAACCCGTTGCCCGCGGCGGCGCTGCCGGACAGCACCGTCAGAGACTCCGGCAGGCTGTCCCCCTCCGCAAGAGAGGTAAAATCCGCGCAAAAATCCTCCGCGGCGGCGGCAAAGACAAAACAGCCCGCCAGCAGCGATATAATCAGCGCCGCACATATAGCCTTTTTCATTTTTTCATTCCTTTCCGCTCCGGACAGCCGTCCCGCGGGACAGCGCAGATATCTCCGGGCTCTCAGAAACCCCGCACGCCGCAAATACCGTCGTTACAGGGTGCAATTGTGTCTATATTATACTATTCTGCGCACCCGGAGTCAATAGTGCACCGTCAGAAAACTGCATACGCGTGTAGTGTTACAATTGATGTGAGACCAAAGGTATGGAAAAAAGCGATTGAGTTTGTTAGAATAAAGTCACCACAACCCAAGTCTAACGAAAGGAACTCAATCGCCATGGTTATAGTAACAGATGTTAATCAGAAAAAC
>JAQXIQ010000125.1 GCA_029007865.1 Bacillota bacterium | reverse complement strand
TTAGCAATTGTGTGGATTGTTGGTATCGTTTTGCTTTTGGCTTATACTATTATCAGCTACTCAAGAGTGAAAAATAAGATTGCCACAGCAGTTATTCTACGTGATAATATCTATCAAAGTGAAAATGTTGTTTCTCCCTTTGTACTTGGGATTATAAGACCTAAGATTTATCTGCCTTTCAATATAAATGAGCAAGATATGGAACACGTTATCGCTCACGAACAAGCACATATCAATCGCAAGGACCATTGGTGGAAACCGTTGGGATTTCTTATCCTCACACTTCACTGGTTCAATCCTTTGATGTGGCTCGGATATGTGTTGCTCTGTCGAGATATTGAGCTTGCTTGCGATGAAAAGGTTATTAAAGAATTGAACACCGAGCAGAAAGCGGACTATTCGCAAGCACTACTTACCTGTAGTGTAAATCGACGTATGATTGCTGCTTGTCCTATTGCCTTCGGCGAGGTTGGTGTAAAAAACAGAGTAAAATCCGTGCTGAATTATAAGAAACCTGCGTTTGGGATTGTTATAACTGCCATCGTTGCAAGTGTAGTAGTTGCAGTATGTTTTCTCACAAATCCAAGAACAACAAAAGATAATGATTTGTCTGTATTCCTTGATATGCAGATTGCAGAACACATTGCAGAACACCATTGCAGTGAAGAACACACTGATGACAACTTTATCGCAGTTCATCATAAAGTGCTTGGTGTTGATAAGTCGTTAAAAGAAACAACTGTATATATGTGGGTGTTGTATCACGAATACAGTTATGAAAATGGAGAGATAAAATTAGAATCTGGAGCTCATATACCAACAGTTATTACGGCAAAACGTACGGGTTCGTACGGGCATTATGAGCTTGTTGAATATTGGGAACCTCGTGATGGTTCTTACTATGTAGAAGATATTAAAGAGAAATTTCCGTTGCACTTGCACAGTGAAGCCCTCGATTCTCAAAGATATATTGACGAGCAAATTGAATTTTGTGATAACGCTGCTAAGGATTATTTTTCTTCTTCATCTAATGTTGGCGGCGCAGATTAAAGTTAAGTTCAAACTTTTGAATCAACAGTATCATATGCGAATTGGACAGAAGCAAGCGAAATATATTTTGAATCACTTAATAAAGATAAAATGGCTATCAGCAGTGTTCAACATTTGCCTATCTATAGATTTGATACCTTGAATGATTTAGAACAATTTAAGCAAACATTCGGTGATACATTTACGATGGATGGCAGTTGGGACGAAGTTCCTTCTTTTAATAATGCAACTGCAAAATATGATAGTGCATTTTTTGAAGATAATAGTTTGATGTTGATCTATGTAAGTGCAAACAATAGCACCCATCGTTTTAAGGTACATAGCATCGGTTACGATGAAAAATCATTTTGTGTGCATATAGCAGAAACAACAAATGCCGAAGAAGTAGACACTGCTATGGCAGGATGGTTTGTAACTGTTGCCGTATCAGATGAGCTTATTATGAATTGTACTGAGTTTGATGCTGACTTGAATAATGGGATTGAACTACTTAACAAAGCAGGCTCAAAAGACCAAACCGCAATACATTATCCTAACCATTTAGAATTGTATGAGGTAACGCCGTCAGAGGACATTCAAGCAAAATATGATAATGAAGAATTTGTGTATCAAAAGTTGCACTATAAGGCAACAGACGGAACTTGGTCTTGCGAAGGATACACATATAAATACCGCTTGGAAATCACAGGAAGATTGAGCAATGCCGCAGGAATGCTCAAGAGCGGCGGATTATGAACAAAAACGGAAGCCTGCGCGGCTACTTTTTGCGCCCCGGTTTTCTGCCTTCATAGTCGGCGTCTATTTTTCGGCTCCAGCAAGCCGAAAGAGGACGGCACGCCCGCACCTCATCCACGGCGTCCGATACCGATTCATACAGTATCCTGGTTCCGGTTCCGTCGGCGTGGTAGTTTACCGCTCTGTCGCTGTCTATGCCGTAGCACGCGGCGGTTTCCACGGCGTCAATATTGGCGCCTATAAACAGGAACTCCCAGCCGCAAGCCTCCTTACGGCTGCTTATCATGTCCTTGACCTGCTTGCTGCTGTAGCGTCTGCTGGCATTTTCCATGCCGTCGGTTGTAATTACAAACACCGTATGTGCCGGGACGTCCTCGGCGCGGGCATATTTGTGAATATTGCCTATATGCTTTACGGCGTCTCCTATGGCGTCTATCAGGGCGGTACAGCCTCCTACGCTGTAATCCTCCGGCTTCATTTCCGGTACATCCTCCAGTTTCACGCGGTCAAAAAGCACCTGGCTTTGGCTGTCAAACAGTATGACCGAGACATAGCATCTGCCCTCCTGCTTTTTCTGCTTTGCCATCATGGCGTTAAAGCCGCCCACCGTGTCGCTCTCCAGCCCGGCCATGGAGCCGCTCCGGTCCAGAATAAACACCAGCTCCGTAATGTTGTTGTTCATGATATTTTCCTCCTTAATAAAAATAACCGTACAAGCTCTTTTGGCTTTTACGGTTATATTATACATATCTATCGGGCCGTGCAGGTCGCCCGGCAGGCGACAAATTCCGGCATGCGCACATCCCCGGATTATGACGGTCATGCCCAAAGTCTGGGGTCATGCCGCACCGCGCGGTTATCCTTCCCCGTCCTGCCCGCGCAGCAGGCCGGCCCATTCCGGCTCCCGGAAGCCCACCAGCACGCACTTGTCCGCGACAAGCAACGGCCTTTTTACCAGCATGCCGTCCGATGCAAGCAGAGCCAGCATCTCATCCCGGCTCATTGAGGGCAGCCTGTCCTTAAGGTTCATGGCTCTGTAGAGCAGTCCGCTTGTGTTAAAAAAGCTCTTTAGCGGCTTTCCGCTCATTCGCTGCCACAGCGCTAGCTCCTCCGCCGATGGTCTGTCCGCCTTTATATTGCGTATTTCATAGCGGATATTGTTTTCCTCCAGCCATTTCTGAGCCTTTTGGCAGGTGGTGCATTTGGGATAACAGATGAATGTAAGCATATCATTTACCTCCTAACAGCGGTTGGTCAAACGCAAACAGCACTTCGTTTATATGGAATACATTGTACTGACCTTTGTCTATAAAATACTGTATTATTATGTCAAATTTATTGCTTCCGGAAAGGGCGTAGCCGGCCTTGCGCAGCAGATCCTCGGTTTCCCCGGCGGATAGCTCCAGGGCTATTGCAAAGGCGGCCGCGGTAGTCTTGCCGGGTCTGTAATGCTTGTCGCTGCGTATTTTGGAAAACAGCTTGCGGTCAATATTGGCCTTTTTGTAGCACTGGACGTCGGTCAGCCCCTTTTCGTCGATCTTGCGCATAAGCATCTGGGAAAAGCTTTCGTCGGGCTCCTTCAGTCTCCGGTCCAGTTCGCTGTCCAGCTTAAAGTCGGGGAGGGCGCAGTCACTTTGGCAAAACAGCTCTGCGCGCTTCGGGCTCTGCTCCCTGCAGTAAAAGGCGGCGGCAGGCGCGGCGTCGCGGGAGTTTATGTATTCCGTCAGCTCGCTTAGCACCGCGGCGTCCGTTCTGTATGCCGCTTTGTCAAAAATGACAATGTAAACGGTCATTTCGTTTCGGAGCAGAAAATCGCTTACGGTGTCCACGGCCACTCTTAAAGCAAGGTCTGCCGGATAGCCGTAAACTCCGGCAGATATCAGGGGGAAGGCCACGGTGCGGCATTGCATTCCGGCTGCTAAGGCAAGGGAATTGCTGTAACAGGCCTCAAGCAGGGCTTTTTCTCCGTGACGGCCGTCCCGCCAGACAGGGCCTACGGTATGCAGCACATATTTGCAGGGCAGGTTGTAAGCGCCGGTGGCCTTTGCCTGGCCGGTTTCGCAGCCGCCCAGAGTCCGGCATTCATTAAGCAGCTCCGGCCCGGCGGCGCGGTGAATGCAGCCGTCCACGCCGCCTCCGCCCAGCAGAGACGGAGACGCGGCGTTTACAATGGCGTCCACCGTCATCTTTGTTATGTCGTTTTTGACAATTATCAGCGGCATGTCAAAATACCTGACGGAACCGAAAACCTGCGCAGCAGCGCGGGTTTTGGCCGTTTTTCCTTTCGCATGATCCAAGGCGGGGCAGCGGCCGGAGCGCGTTTTTGGCGCGGGTTTTCCGGGCGCGAAGCGCATAGCACCTTGCCGTTATTATAGCGTAAAACAGGCGATAATTCAACGGATTTATATATTTTACTTTCGGTGCGGCGGCGTTTATATGGGTATTTTTTGCGGTTTTTTGGGCAATAATTAAAACAAATGCGGAAAAAACGGCGTAAAAAACGGTGAAAAAACATTAAAAAAACGGCAAAAAACCGCTAAAAAACGCTCAAAAAACGGTGAAAAAATTAAGCAAATTTATAAGGTGCGGCAGAAATGACCTGTTTTAACGGAGCGGCGGTGCCGGGAGCGTTACATAAACAACGGTTGACAAATACCCCGTGGGGGTATATAATCATGCAGAGGAAAACGAAAAGACAACCGGAACGGAAAACGGGAAGCTGACGGATAGAAAACAGGAAGCTGACGGAAGGAAAACAGGAAGCTGACGGATGGAAAACAGGAAGCTGACGGAAGGAAAACAGGAAAACAAGCGGGAGGCCAAAGGAAAATGGAAAGAGAATGCTTTTGTCACAAGGTTAAGGAGCGCTCCCAGGAGGAGAAAAAGAGGCTAATCAACCGACTGAACCGAATAGAGGGACAGATACGGGGGATAAAGGGAATGGTGGAAAAAAACATTTACTGCCCCGATATTCTGGTGCAGGCCGCCGCGGTCAATGCGGCCGTGAATGCGTTTAACAGGGAGCTGTTAGCAAACCACATCAAAACCTGCGTCGTAAAGGATATACGGGAGGGCAGGGATGAGACGGTGGACGAGCTGCTTGCAACATTGCAGAAGCTTATGAAATAAGGAGAGGATTATGGAGCAATATACAGTTACCGGTATGAGCTGTGCGTCATGCAGCTCCAGAGTGGAAAAGGCGGTGTCAAAGGTGCCGGGAGTGACATCGTGCTCGGTCAGTCTGCTTACGAATTCCATGGCGGTGGAGGGCACGGCGGAGGAAAAGGATATTATTGCCGCCGTGGAGAAGGCGGGCTATTCTGCGGAAAAAAAGACGCACAAAGGCGAGGCGGAGGCGCCGCGGGAAAGGCGCACAGGCGGCGGAGAAATGCCGGCGATTTTGCGGAGACTGGCGGCGTCCGCGGTTTTACTGATTGTGCTTATGTATTTTTCCATGGGACACACAATGTGGAACTGGCCGCTTCCGGATTTTTTGGCCGGCAACCATGTGGCCATGGGACTGGTGCAGCTTTTGCTCACGGCGGCAATCATGGTGATAAACCAGCGGTTTTTTATAAGCGGCTTCAGGAGCGCCCTGCACGGAGCGCCCAATATGGACACGCTGGTTGCTCTGGGCGCAGGCGCGGCGTTTGTTTACAGCACATACGCTCTTTTTGCCATGACGGATGCGCAGGTAAGGGGCGACGCCGGAGCCGTTATGCATTATATGCACGAGTTTTATTTTGAATCCGCCGCCATGATATTAACTCTTATAACGGTGGGCAAGCTGCTGGAGGCGCACTCCAAGGGGAAAACCACCGACGCGCTGAAAGGGCTTATGAAGCTGGCGCCCAAAACCGCCCGGGTAATCAGGGACGGAGCCGAGGCAGCCGTCCCGGTGGAGCAGATAAAAAAGGACGATGTGTTTGTTGTGCGCCCCGGGGAAAGCATTCCGGCGGACGGAGTGGTAACGGAGGGTTTTGCGGCGGTTAACGAATCGGCGCTGACGGGGGAGAGTGTGCCGGCGGACAAGGCAGAGGGAGACAGTGTATCGGCGGGCACGGTCAATCTTTCCGGTTTTATGCGCTGCCGTGCCGTAAAGGTGGGGCAGGACACCGCGCTTTCCCAGATCATCAAAACGGTGAGCGAGGCGGCCGCCACCAAGGCGCCCATCGCAAAGGCGGCGGACAGGGTCGCAGCCGTGTTTGTCCCGGCGGTAATGGCCATTGCGGCAGTCACTGCGGCAGTCTGGCTGATTGCGGGGCAGAGCGTGGGATTTGCGCTTGCCAGAGGGATTTCGGTGCTTGTGATAAGCTGTCCCTGTGCGCTGGGGCTGGCTACGCCGGTTGCCATTATGGTGGGCAGCGGTGTGGGGGCAAAAAACGGCATACTGTTTAAGACCGCGGCGGCGCTTGAGGAAACGGGCAGAATCAGGGTTGTGGCCATGGACAAGACGGGAACGATAACAAAGGGAGAACCCGTTGTTACCGATATATTGCCGCAGGAGGGAGTAAGCCGGGAAGAGCTTTTGAGGCTTGCGTATTCGCTGGAGGTAAAGAGCGAGCATCCGCTTGCCAAAGCCATTGTGAAAAAGGCAGGGGAAATGAGCATTGACCTGGTTGAGGTATCCGGCTTTAAGGCGATGCCCGGCAGCGGGCTTGCGGCGGTTATGGACGGAGAAGCGGCGGCGGGCGGCAATATGAGCTTTGTAGGAGGACAGGCGGAAATACCCAAGGAGACAAAAGACCGTGCGGAGCGGCTGTCAAAGGAGGGAAAGACCCCGCTGTTTTTCTGCCGCGCCGGGAAGCTGGCCGGAGTTATCGCCGTTGCCGACGTCATTAAGGAGGACGGGGAACAGGCGATAAAGGAATTGCGCGATATGGGTATAAAAGTTGTTATGCTCACCGGGGACAATGAAAACACCGCGCAGGCAATAGGCGCCCAGGCGGGGGTGGACAGGATAATCGCCGGCGTCCTGCCCCAGGAAAAGGAAAGCGTTATACGGCAGCTTAAGCAGGAAGGAAGAACCGCAATGGTGGGGGACGGTATAAACGACGCTCCTGCCCTGACAAGCGCCGATGTGGGTATTGCGATAGGCGCCGGAACCGATATAGCCATAGATGCGGCGGACGTTGTGCTGCTGGGCAGCAGGCTTTCCGATGTGCCGGCGGCCATTCGCCTGGGACGGAAGGTGCTGAGGAATATACACGAAAACCTTTTCTGGGCGTTTATATATAATACCTTAGGCATTCCCCTGGCCGCGGGAGTATTTATTCCGCTGCTTGGCTGGCAGCTTAACCCCATGTTCGGCGCGGCCGCCATGAGCCTGTCCAGCTTCTGCGTGGTGGTAAATGCGCTGAGACTGAACCTGATAAATATAAGAGGGACAAAGAAAAAAATTATTAAAAAGGAGAGCAGGACTATGACGAAAACACTGAACATCGAGGGCATGATGTGTGCTCACTGTGAGGCAAGGGTAAAGAAATGCCTGGAGGCGCTGCCGCAGGTACAGGAGGCTGTTGTGAGCCATGAGACCGGCACCGCCGTGCTGACGCTTTGCAAGGAGATATCCGACAACGCCTTAAAGGAGATACTGGAGGCACAGGGCTACGAGTTAACGAGCGTGCAATAAGGCGCGGACACCGCACTGCGGCAAAGAAAAAAGCCTGCCTGCTTTGCAGGGCAAAGTCACGGAGCCCCGGCTGTCGGCCGGGGCTTTTGCTGTCTTTTGACCGCAAGAGCGGGCCGCGCAAATTTGGGTATTGACAGCGGCATAGGCGTAAGATATAATGTAAGCGGAGGAAATATTGGGAATATGAGTGAATAATGCGGGATCATTGATAATTGGGGACAAGGCTTGCGGAGGACGAAGCGCAATATGGAAGCCGGGCCCCGGATTTCGCACAGCATAGCTTAAAAAATGGGGAGGAATAATATGAAAAGGATCAAAGTATTGGTTGTGCTTTTCTGCGCACTTGCTATGGTGCTGTCCGGGTGCGGAGGTGAACGCGTAATAGCTAAAGGCAAGTATTTTACGCTGGTCAGGAAGGCTGACGGATGCTATATCAATTTCTCGCAGGAAATTATGGAGATAACGGATGATTTATTATCGTACAGCAGTATAGCCATGACGGAAGGCATGCCGTTTCGCAGCATAGGGGATATGAAGGACGCGCTGGTAAAGGATACGCTGGACAGGGATAGCGCTATTAGGCTGAAATTGCAG
>JAQXIQ010000124.1 GCA_029007865.1 Bacillota bacterium | reverse complement strand
CGAGCGCGGTGCTGCACATATTTGTTCATCGTTTAACAATACCATCGTTACCATTACCGACACTGCCGGAAATGCTCTTTCCTGGGCAAGTGCCGGCGGACTGGGCTTCCGCGGTTCCAAGAAAAGCACTCCGTTTGCTGCTCAGATGGCGGCAGAAACCGCTGCCAAGGCGGCTATGGAGCACGGACTGCGCACCGTTGAGGTGTTTGTAAAGGGACCGGGAAGCGGACGCGAGGCTGCGATCCGCGCACTCCAGGCTGCAGGACTTGAGGTTACCATGATCCGCGACGTAACACCTATCCCGCACAACGGATGCCGTCCGCCTAAGCGCAGAAGAGTATAAAAGGAGGAAATCAGAAATGGCAAGATATACAGAAGCCGTATGCCGTCAGTGCCGCAGAGAAAATCAGAAGCTTTTTCTCAAGGGCGACCGCTGCTATGGTGAGAAATGCCCCGTAACAAAGCGTGGTACCGCTCCCGGTCAGCACGGTAACGGTAGGAAAAAGACCGGTGAATACGGTCTCCAGCTTCGTGAAAAACAGAAGGCAAAGCGTACCTACGGAGTGCTCGAGAAGCAGTTCCGTCACTATTTTGAGCTTGCAGAGCGTGAGAAGGGTGTTACCGGTGAAAACATGCTTTCACTTCTGGAGCGCAGACTTGACAATGTTGTATACCGCGTAGGCTTCGGTGTTTCCAGAGCTCAGGCACGTCAGCTTGTCAACCACGGTCACATCAGGGTTAACGGAAAGCGCGTTGATATTCCTTCCTATATCGTTAAACCCGGCGATGTTATAACTCTCAGAGAAAAGACTCAGGAAATGGATGTTTACAAGGCAATGCGCGAAGGCACGAGCAAGCTTATACCTGCATGGCTCAGCCTTGATGCCGCTAAGCTTACCGCAACAGTGGTCAGCATTCCCAAGCGCGAGGAGATCGATCTTGCGATTGCGGAGCATCTCATTGTTGAGTTGTACTCTAAATAATGGGGCGTAGTTCCCTCAAGAATAGAATAGGAGGGTTCCATTAATGATTGAAATAGAAAAGCCTACGATAGAGTGTCTGGAGATGACGGAAGACAATACCTACGGTAAATTCGTAGCAGGTCCTCTGCAGAGAGGCTTCGGAAACACCCTGGGCAATTCGCTCAGAAGGATCCTTCTGTCCAGTCTGCCCGGTGTTGCTGTTACCAGCATCCGTATCGACGGTGTAATGCATGAGTTTTCCACCATTCCCGGAGTGAGCGAGGATGTTACCGAGATAGTGCTTAATATCAAGGGCATCTCCGCAAAGCTTCACTCTGACGGGCCGGTGATAGCAAACATCCGTGCAAAGGGACCGTGCGTCGTAACCGCAGGTGATATTCTGGGGCACAGTGATCTGGAGATTGTCAACACCGATCATGTAATTGCAACGCTGGCCGACGGTGCTTCGCTCGGTATTGAGCTGGTGTTCGCAAAGGGTATAGGTTATGTCAGCGCGAAGGATAACAAGTATGAGGAAATGCCCATCGACACCATAGCGGTGGATTCAATCTATACCCCGATCACAAAGGTAAACTACACCGTTGACAGTACCAGGGTAGGCCGTGTATCGGATTATGACAAACTGACGCTTGAGGTCTGGACAAACGGCAGCATCAACCCCAAAGAGGCGGTTAGCCTTTCGGCAAAGATAATGAACGACTATCTTGCGCTGTTTATAAATCTTGCTGAAAATGCCGGCGGCCTTGAGATGATGGTAAAGAAAGAGGCAGAGCAGAAGGTCAAGGTTCTGGAAATGACCATAGATGAGCTGGATCTTTCGGTACGTTCTTATAACTGCCTCAAGCGTGCGGGCATAAATACCGTTGATGAGCTTATTCAGCGTGACGAAGTTGATATGATGAAGGTGCGCAACCTCGGAAAGAAGTCTCTTGATGAGGTCCGCCAGCGTCTGGCATCGCTTGGCTTGTCACTTAACAAAAGCGAGGATTAATTTAGGAGGTAAATAATATGGCGGGCAATAGAAAGCTTAATCGTCCTACCGACCAAAGAAATGCGGTTATGCGCGGACTGGTTACTGCATTGCTTGCGAACGGTCGTATAGAGACCACCGAGGCTCGTGCCAAGGATGTTCGTAAAATAACTGAAAAAATCATCACTCTGGCTGTAAAGGAATGTGACAATACAGTTGAGGTAAAGAAAAGCGTGCTGAACGAGAAAAAGCAGATTGTGGAGATGACATTTACAAACGATTCCCCCAGCAAACTGCATGCACGCCGTCAGATAATGTCTTATCTGTATAATACACCCGAAAAGCCGGCCAAGGGCGAGGACAAGAAAACCTTCAAGGTCCGTGCCGCAGAGGTAAACAACCCCGTTGTAGAAAAGCTGATGAGGGAGATTGCTCCCAAATATAAGGCACGCATCGAGGAAAAGGGCCAGGGCGGCGGTTATACCCGTATTATTAAAAAGGGTCCGCGCCGCGGAGACGCAGCCGAGATAGTTATCATCGAGCTGGTCTGATCGGACACACATGCTTAAAAGCGCTGTACGGAACAATCCGTACGGCGTTTTTTGTACATAAAACCTGGTTTTTGTTTTGTTTTTACACTTCAAATGTGAATAATGTGCATTGATTTTTGTTATTCCGTTGTGATAAAATAGAAGTGTTACAATAAATTGCGGCAAGCAAGAATAAGGAGCGAAATGATGAAGAAGTTTTTTACAGTTCTCATGGCATTCGTAATGTCTTTTTCTGCTCTGGCGCTGACCGGCTGTGACGGTCAGAATAAGCCTGACATAATAGAGCAGGATAACCCTTATGAATGGATAGAAGCAAACGATAAGTACAATGACGCAGGCTATAATAATTTGAATATGGTCTCCGTTGACGAATACGGCCGCGTTTCCCTTACCGCCGTTGATGATAAGGACGACAAGGAAGTGGGTATGTTCTATCATGTAGCGCAGGGGTTCCATTACACACGCGGGATATACGATGTCGAAAAGATCATCGCAGAGTACGGTCAGGATGCCGTATTCAAGGAGGCCAGCAAGATCAGCCCCAATAATCAGGAACACTACTGGGGAGAGCCGCTTTACGGCTATTACAAAAGCGATGATATTTATATGATCCGCAAGCAGGTGGAGCTTTTTATCACTTGCGGCATTGATTATCTGGTGCTGGACGTTACAAACGGATGGATATATGTTGAGGCGACCGAGAAACTGATGCAGGTTATCTGCGAACTCAGAGAAGACGGCTGGGACGCTCCTCAGGTACTTTTCTATGTTCACTCACTCAACAACAAAACCGTCAGAGAGATTTACAAGGAGTACTACACCGACAGAGCACAGTATTCCGATTCATGGTATATGAGGGACGGAAAGCCGGTAATAATTGCTTATAACGATACAGCAAAAGACATCGCTGAGGCCAAGACCCGAGGCGTAGCGGATTTTTCCGACGGTACATATGCAGACCTCAGTCAGGAGATACTGGACTTTTTCTACTTTGTTGAGCCGCGCTGGCCAAGTGACGGCGCAGGCTGGTTGGCTGATGAGCCGATATTCGACAAAGTGAATGAGAACGGCAAGCTTGAAGGCTATGCGTGGATAGAGTGGAAAGACGTTCTCCCTGTGCGCGAAACATCGCTGGGCACTTATATGAATGTTGCGGTTGCAAGCCACCCGAGCATTCCGTTTTCCTTCAGTCTTACAAGAGGCGCAAGGAACTGGGCCAGATACTATAATCCTCTGACCGGCCATGAAGAGGCGGACGGCGAATATCTGGGTTCCTATTATCAGGGATGCTGGACTCAGGCTATTGAAAAGAGCCCCGATACTCTGATGCTGGTTCTGTGGAACGGCTGGACGGCGCTGAAGCAGCTTTATGACGGCGAGTACATGATGTGCGATACCTGCAATTTTGAGTACTCTCTTACCATCGAACCGGCTAACGGATACTACAAAGATGCGTATCTGCTGCAGACGATACAGAATGTGCGCAAGTATAAGTATGTCGACGGGGTACAGGAGCATGAGGCCAATACAATAGATATCAACGGAACATATGCTCAGTGGTATAATGTCGATGCTGTTTACCGTCAGATCGGCAAGGAAGTATACGGACGCGACTCTTACAGCTCCGACAATAAGACATATCATTATGTACAGGATCCCGCGGATAACAATATCCAGGAGATACGCACCGTGCATGATAAGGATAATATATATATGATGGTTCGCTGCGGAAACAATATTACTCAGCAAAACGGCAGCAACTGGATGAATATCTTCATCAGCGCAGGCTCTCCCGAGCTTAAGGGCTGGAACGGATATGAGTATGTCATCAACAGGCAGAGCATCGTAGACGGTAAGACCGTTATTGAAAAGCTGAACAGCGATTATACCGGAACTGCCTGCGGAGAGGCCGATATAGTTATCAGGGGTAACTTCATGTTCCTCAAGATACCCAAGGCTGCCGTTGGAATGACAGATACAAATACCTTCTATTTCAAGGCGGCTGATTCCGTTGCACAGGCGGATGATATGATGAGCTATTACACCACCGGTTCGGTGTTCCCTGTCGGAAGGTACTCCTACAGCTATACCGGCAAATAAGATTTAATTATTATAACGGGGCGATCCGCGGCGTAAATGCTGCGGATCGCCTGCTTTTATCCGCGCTTAAAGCTAAAGTAATGTATTATTCATGCTGCAAAAGCGGATATGCTGCCATGGCAAGGACGCGCTTGAACGCAGGCCGAGCAAATAGATTAAAAGGAATAAAATACTTTGTGCGCCGGTTAAGCGGCGCATTGAGGCTGTGCAGCCGTTTCAGCGCCGCCCGTGCTCCATTTCAAAGAGCAAAATGCGAAGGCTTCTGAGCACTTCTGCGCAGTTTCCGCCACAGGCAGTACAAACTGGGCTGTCGTCTATTGCGGCACTGCACCCGCTGCAAGGTCCGGTTATTGCGTTGTCCGGCCCCAGACGGGCCAGTATCCCGCGGCGTTCACAGCAGGAGCGGCAAGTCAGGCCTCTGCAGGTAATATCGGACAGGGCGGCATCCGATGCCCTGCGGCCATTAACTGCGTGCGACGGGGAAAAACTGATATTTGGCATATAGAGGTCAGTTCCTTTCATAGTGTTATGAGATGACAGGCCTTATGCCTGCCCGGTTGATAAGCGAGGCGGTGTATGCGGCGTATAACAAAGGATAGCAAAATAAAAGCTCATACATACCGGTAGTATTGTATGAGCTGTTTTTGATATATGTTACGGCAAGACAAAAACTATTTTCCGGTATCGATTACCAGATTAAATTCGGAGTATGCTGAATCGGGAAGACCCTGCGGCTCTTCCGTGGTGAGGTCTGCGTTATAATACTGTATGTCCAGCCCTTTGTATTTAATGCCCACCATGAGCTTTTTCGGAGGGGCGGACGGGGTATTCTCATCGGCATAGAAAAGGCAGATCTCATTATAGCGGGAGCTTTCCAGAAGCACGGCGCGTGTGTCGCTCAGCAGCAGCTGAGTCATGGCGTCCGTTGCTTCGGCATCCACAGTATATATCACATTTATGCCGATATCCGTGCCGAGGTAATTGCACTGTATGTTTTTAACGCTCTGGTAGGCCGGGGTCTGCTGAAGAAGTGAAAATGCGGTATCCACGCTGTCCAGCTTGTGCCTGAGGTTTGTGCTGTTATCGATTGCGCGCAGTCCGGCATAACAGCCCACAATAATTATTGCGATCAAGGCAAGAGCCAGCACGGATTTTATAAGCTTTTTGAAAAGCAGGATAAGTATTACGACGGCGGCCACTACCGCTACGCCGATAATTATAGGGGTAAGAATTTCATTTCCCATTAAATCACATCCTTACTTACAGTAGTTTATCCTATATATTAGATAATATCAGTTATTTAAAAAAAATACAACTGTTTTTTATTCAGCAGGGGTGCAGAAGCCTTTCGCAGATGGCAAAAGGAATTTTTCGCAAAAAGCAAATCGGGCGAAAAAACGCAAGAAAGTTACTTTTCGGACGATATAGCAAGTTAAACCCGCCTCAACGGCGGCAAAAGCGGATTAGTACAAAAATGGGCTAATTGTGTGCAGTGCACCGGGTTTACATCGGGGGTCTTTTTTAATATAATTACCGAAAGATTAAACAGTTGCTTATTGGCTAGCCGCCCGTAGGGGTGGGGAGGATACCCGATGAAAATACTGCGAAAGCTGTTCAGTTATTTCAGACCGTATCTGGGATATATAATCCTTTATGTAGTTTTGGGCTTGATAGTTGTAGCCTTCGGAATGATACTTCCCAAGGTACAGCAGGTGCTTTTTGATAACCTTTTCGCGGATATTCCGTATGATGTGCTGGGTCTGTCACTCAGCGGGGTATCGCTTCTGACCGGGATGGGTATTGCCATGCTGGGGCAGTCTCTTGTCCGTCAGACACTTCATTATTTCCGTATCGTAATGAATGAGCGCACGGCACAGCTGGCGGTAAACAGCATGCGTGCCGACCTGTTTGACAATATGATCAATCAGTCTCAGCGCTTTCTTAAAAGTCAGAATACCGGAAACCTGATGACAATTATAAACGGCGACCCGGAAACGGTAAAGAATTTCTTTATAGGTACGGTGCCGCAGATGTTTGAGGTGGTAGTGGGCTTTGTGTTTGCCGCAATAATGCTGTGCACCTCAATACATCCTCTTATTTTCGTCAGCACCGTTGTTGCCATGCCTCTGGTTGCGTATCTTTCCAGGCGTGCCGGTAAAAGAATACGGCCGTACATACAGAACATACGCGATTATTCGGCGGACCTTTCCAGAAGAGCGCAGGAGAATATAAACGGTATAAGGGTGGTCAAGGCCTTTAACAACGAGGAACTGGAAAAACGGGAATTCGATGTTCACAACAAGCGGGTACTCAATGCGCATTTTGACTATCTGAAGGAATTTGTGCGGGTTTATCTTCCCATGGATTTATGTGCTTCGCTGCCGTATATACTGGTAAATATCGTGGGGGCAATACTCATATTTAATAAGGAAATGACCATAGGCGGACTTGTGGCCGCCGGCGGTTATCTGGGATATATTATTCAGCTGTTTTCATATATGCCGTCGTGGATAAGCGTTTCGCAGCAGGCCATAACAAGCGCAAGTAAAATAATGGACCTGCTGGCGCGGGGCAGTGAGCTTGCGGATAAGGAAGGACTTCCGGAGAGAAAGCTCAGGGGAGACATAAAACTCAAGGATGTTACCATGTCCTTTGACGGTAATACCGTGCTTTCCGATATCAACATAGATCTTCCGCTTGGCAAAAAGCTTGGAATAATGGGCAAGACCGGAGCCGGAAAAACGGCGCTTGTGAATGTCCTTATGCGGTATTACGACCCCACCGGAGGCACGGTGAGCATTGACGGAACGGATGAGCGCGATATCAGACTGGCGGATGTCAGGAGAACTTTCTCGCCGGTAATGCAGGATGTGTTCCTCTTTAGCGAAACAGTGGAGAAAAACATTGCTTTTTACGATGTTTCGGCATCGCATGAGCAGGTGGAGTGGGCGGCCAGAACCGCCCAGGCTGCGGAGTTCATATCAAAACTTCCCGAAGGATACGAAACCATAATCGGAGAGCGCGGCATGGGACTGTCCGGCGGACAGAAGCAGCGTATTTCCATTGCTCGCGCCATACTCAAGAACGCACCTGTCATTATTCTGGACGATGCCAGCAGTGCGCTGGATATGGAGACGGAGCAGGCGCTTTCCAAGAGCATGGCCAGCGAGCTCAAGGGGCATACGGTGATAACCATTGCGCACCGGGTGTCTTCGGTCAAAAACTGCGACGAAATAATATACCTGGAAAACGGACGCATTGTAGAGCGCGGCACGCATGAGCAGATGATGGCGCTCAAGGGCAGGTATTACGAAGTGTTTACCGAGCAGTACGGTGAACTTATCTCCGCAGTCGGGGAGGTGCAGTAAGATGGCACGCAACAGATATTATGACGATGAAGCCACCAGAAAGGGCATAGACGGTCATCTTTTCAAGAGACTGCTGTCGTTCTGCAAGCCCTACAAGAAGAGATTTGCAATATGCGTGCTGATAGTGCTGGTAAGCGTGGGACTGTCTCTGCTTGCGCCGCAGGTCTCCAAATGGATGATAGACGATGTCTATCCCAATTATGATGTTACCGGAGCATTTATTGTAGTAGGTCTTCTTGCCGGCATAAGCATTGTGGAAAAGCTGATAAGTATGCTCAGGGGCGTTCTGATAACAAAGCTGGGGCAGACAATAGTGTATGATATACGCAAGGCGATTTTTTACCATCTTCAGGAGCTGTCCTTCAACTACTTTGATGATCTGCCCACAGGTAAGATACTGGTCAGAGTTACGAGCTATATTGACGGGCTGGCAGGGCTGCTAAGCAGCAATCTGGTAACCATTATTGCGGATATTGCAACCCTGATAGGCGTTGTTATAATAATGCTGATAATGAACCCGATTCTGACCGTCGTAAGCTTTGTTACAGTTCTGCCCCTGATGGTGTTTATAGTGCTGTTCAGAAGAAAGCTGGAAAAGCTGAGAATACCGGTGATAAATAAGGTCAGCAACAGAAACGCTTATATACACGAAAACATTATGGGTGTTTATACCGCGCAGGCCTTTAACCGGGAGCAGGAAAACAGCAGGGAATTCGTAAGGCTTAACGAGCAGGTCAAGGACACCTACATGCATCAGGTAAAGTGGTCCACGCTTATGTGGCCGGTAATAGACCTGACAAGCGTTGCAAGCTTGCTGGTGCTTTATATAGTCGGATATATCATGATTACCGGGGATGTCATGACTGCCGGAGAGATCATGGCCTTTGCGACTTACGTCTCCAAGTTCTGGACGCCTATTAACTCTCTTAGCAGTATATACAGCCAGATAGTCTCCACAATGGCCAATGTCGAAAAGATTTTCAGTACCATTGATACACCTCCGGAGATAACGGACGAATCCGATGCCATTGAGCTGCCCACCATCAAGGGAGATGTCACGTTTGACCATGTATCCTTTGCTTATGAAACAGGCAACCTGGTACTGGACGATGTTTCCTTCAAAGTCAAAGCGGGGCAGACTATAGCGCTTGTGGGGCCGACCGGAGCCGGTAAAACCACCATAGTAAACCTTATATCCAGGTTTTATGATGCTACGGACGGTTCGGTGCTGATAGACGGATACAATATAAAGCATGTCAAGCTGCATTCGCTCAGACGGCAGGTGACAGCTATGATGCAGGATTCCTTTGTTTTTTCGGGTAATATCATTGAAAACATCAGATACGGCCGTCCGGATGCGACGGATGAGGAATGTATAGCCGCGGCCCGTACGGTGCATGCCGATGAGTTTATTGAGCGGCTTCCAGATGGCTATTATACCAGGGTGGAGGAAAGAGGCGCAGGTCTGTCCGCCGGAGAAAAACAGTTGCTGTCCTTTGCAAGAATAGTCCTGGCAGATCCGAGGATTATCATTCTGGATGAGGCTACAAGCGCAATTGACACTAAGACCGAGCTGCTTGTACAAAAGGCGCTGGCCTCACTGCTTAAAGGACGCACCTCGTTTGTGATAGCGCACAGGCTTTCCACCATCAGGAATGCGGACTGCATTATGGTGATATCCAATAAAGGTATTGCGGAGCATGGCACTCACGAGGAACTGCTGGAGCAAAAGGGATTGTATTATGAACTCAATCTTTCGCAGCTGTCGGGGCTGGATGCCTGAGAAGCCGTGCAGCCTGAATTAAATATAAGCTCGTTACTGCGTGCCGGATATAGTGTCCGCCCGGGAATGCCCGGGCGGCTTTTTCGTTTTACGGTGTGCCGGATGACTGCGCACGAATATCTTTGATGTGTGCCTCAGCGCTTTGCAATGCTGACCGGCTCCAGCCCGGCTGCCAGCATTGCCGCAAACAGAGCGGTTTCGTCCGGAGCATCTGCAGCGTCAAAGCATATTCCTTCCTCACAATCGCAAACCTCGGCATTTTCTATTCCTTCCAGTGCGTTGAGTGTTTTTTTTGCAAGGTTGGCTTCCATGGCATCGCTTACATTGCTCAGACGTATAATATATGTCACTAGATTACCCCCTTTCATGAATGACGGCCCGGTCTCTGCCGCATCCGGTGCGGCGTTCGCAGCGCCGTGCGATTAGTGTTAACATTTTGAAGACTTATTATCCTTGCGCGCCGGGCGCATTTGTGTTAAAATATTATGACATTTTCATCAGGGGAAGTTCTGAATTATGAAGCGACTTATAACCGCTGCGGCTTTGGGGATAATCTTTGTGATGCTGCCGGGCTGCGGAATAAAAAATATCGGGAATCCCGGGGAAAGCCACCGTCCCAGTTTATCGGCTGCGGTGTCCCTGACGCCGGGTGCCGTTTTAACCACTATGGGCGTTACAATCACTCCTCCGGTCAATACTACTGCCGTTGTTTCAGCTTCTCCTACGGCAACGCCTACCGCTCAGACCGTAACTACAGGGGTTACGGACACTTTGGCGCCGACTTTCACACCGTCGCCGTCTCCAACTGCTACAAAAAAGCCCACTCCCACGCCTACAGTAACTCCGACGGCCACCCCCACAGAGGAGCGCACGCCGCATCCGACCCCGGTGGTAACTCCGGGACCGCTGTTTAATGAACTGGTCAATCCGCAGGGAGCTACCGTGGAGACCCGCTTTGCAGTGCCAGAGGGCTTTGAACGGGTACCGGTCGCAGACGGCAGCTTTGCTCAGTGGCTCAGGAATCTCCGGCTTAAGGAGGACGGACTGCAGCTGCATTATATTGACCGATACGGAAACCCGGACGGAGTTGTGCCGCAGGATATATATTCCGCGCCTCAGGCTCATGCGGCGATACTGGAGATGCAGATGCTCAGCTGGCACGAGCAGTGTGCCGATACGATAATCCATCTGTGGTCGGAATATCTGTATTCGCAGCAGAGATATGACGAGATTTCTTTTACATTTTCCGACGGTTTTGTCTGTGACTTTATTCATTATACGCAGGGCTACCGCTACAGCGGCGGTAAATGGGTATATAACGCGGATAACTGGACCGGTACCGGACGCAACGTTTTTGAATTGTATCTAAAGCATGTCTTCATTCAGGCCAATACATGGTCAATGTATCAATTCGATCTGGATGCGGTCGATATTAACGATATGCAGATCGGGGATATGTTTATAATACCAAGAAGCAGCCAGGGCGGACACGTTGTGCTTATCTGCGACATGATAAAAAATCCCGATACGGGAGAGGTCAGGTTCATGACGCTGCAGGGGAGCCTGCCGGCTGTGGAGGCTCATATTATGATGAATGCGCAGGAGGCAGAGTTCTCGCCGTGGCAAAGCATTAAAGACGGCGTTTTTACCAGCGCTACATATTGGAGCTGCCCTGTGGAAAACCTGCGCAGGTTCAAATAGTTATACCTTGACGGCGCTATGCGCTTTGGCGCGCGGCAGGCTATTGCGTTTTCGGGCGCCGCAGTTTATGCGGCGCCTTGTGCTTTTTGTAAATGCGGCGCCTTGTGCTTTTTGTAAATACGGCCTAGTGCTTTTTGTAAATACGGCCTTGTGCGCAGGCTGCGCCATTGTGTTTTGATCGGAACGACTGTTGTGCGGCGGTGAGGCATTAAAGTTTACGAAATATTTATATAAAAGTCTTTGCTAACGGCATTTAGTGTGCTATTATAATTAAAATACACGGCTTTTTTGTGACATTATTATAGATTTTCGGGGTGATTGTTTTGAACAGCGCTATATATGATAACCGCGGCTGCAAGATAGCGGGCGAAAGCTCGATGCCTGCGGAGCTGCCTGAGCGCATTGCCTTTACGGAGCTGCCCTGCTATATGGACGGTATAATGTATTTTGAGCAGGATGACGGCTGTATCGGCGCCGTGACAATGGATGCGGCTGCCGCCAGGCAGGTTATTGACAGCGAACAGGTACTTGCGCATCCCAGCAGGGAGCGTCTGTTCCGCACGGCGCTTTACGGAAGCCTGGAACTTAAGGATATTTCTGCGCTCAGCAAAAGACTGCATGTGCGGCCTGACGAGCGGCGCACGGTTATCTGCGTGATGCCGGAAACTTCGGTAGACCAGAACATGCTTAATGTACTGCGCCAGATATTTGAGCCGGAGGATTCCGTAATTGTGGAAATGAACGACGGCGAGATTGATATAGTATGCGCTTCCATAGCGGATAATGATATGCCTGAGACGGCAAGGGCGATACGCGAAACATTTATAAACGAGCTGGACACCGATGCACATATAGGTATAGGCGAACCGGCTGGCAGTTTTATGGGCCTGGCTTCATCCAGAAGCACGGCCTTGCAGGCTATCGCTATAGGAAGGCGGCTGTCGTATCAGGGCGGGACATGGCAGTACGGCAGGATGCTGCCGGAAATGCTGCTTTCGGGTATAAACGAGGAAACCGTAAAAGCACATTCGTCATTGATAATGCGTATCCGGCATACAATTGATGAAGAGACGGAAGAGCTGCTGGATGAGCTGTTCAAGCAGAACTTAAACATAAGTCAGACGGCAAAGGAATTGTTTATGCACAGAAACACGCTGATATACAGGCTGGATAAAATTCGCA
>JAQXIQ010000123.1 GCA_029007865.1 Bacillota bacterium | reverse complement strand
AGCTGCAAGCTCCTTATTGCCCTCGGCAACGGCTGCGTAAAACTTCTTAACGGTTGTTTTCAAAGCGGATTTGATGCTGCGGTTGCGAAGATTCTTTTTGTTGTTGACAAGGATTCTCTTCTTAGCGGATTTGATATTAGCCATGGATTCACCCCCTTATTTGCCGGAACTGATGAATTTAACTATTGAATAATAACACAGAAGCGAAATTTACGCAACAGTTTTTTGTGATTTATGCAAAATAACAGCGGAGCAGACCGCCCGAACCGCATAAAGCGGCAGGCACGGCCAAGGATGTTTTGGAATCGGGTTTTGTATGTGCAAAATAAATGCGTGTTTTATGTGCATAATAAGTCATGGGTGCGGATAAATCAGCCCAAAAGCGGTTAAAAACGGAGGAGTGTTAATATGCGTTATACCGATCTGGCAAATGAATCATACAGATTATTTCAAAATGTTGATGTACCTGGTATCACATACGAAAAGGAAAGCTGCGGAGACGACATAATTATCGAAAAAATAGAGATCACCGATGATAATGCGGCGCAGAAAATAGGCAAAAATAAGGGGAGATATATATCCATCAATTCTGAATATGCGCAAAACAGGGATATTGCGCATCACCGCAGGCTCGGCAGGGCGCTGGGCGAGCAGATAAGAGGGCTGCTTCCGCCGGACGGAGAACTGACAATGGTGGTTGGGCTGGGCAACAGAGCCATGACTCCGGACGCGTTGGGCCCAAAAACGCTGGAAAAAATAATGGTAACGAAGCATCTGAAGGAAATGTATCCGCACCTGACCGACGAGCGGCTCTCTGCAGTCTGCACATTTTTGCCGTCCGTACTGGGACTGACCGGTATCGAGAGTGCTGATTCCGTGCAGGCGGTGTGTCGTGCGGTAAAGCCCTCCTGCGTGATAGCCGTGGATTCGCTGGCGGCGGCGGAGGCGTGCAGGATAAACGATACCATACAGCTCAGCGATACCGGAATAGCGCCCGGAGCCGGAGTGGGCAACAGACGCAGGGGGCTGGACCGCCAGACTCTGGGAGTGCCGGTGTTAGCCGTGGGCATACCGGTGGTTGTCCGGCTGGGTGAGCTTACCGGCACGGAGGAAGAGTACCGTGATATGATAGTTACGCCTAAAAATATCGACAGCATTATAAATGACTGTTCCGGGATTATTGCATGCGGGATAAATACCGCCCTGCACAGAAATATCACGGCTGAGGAAATCGCCGATTTTATGTATTAGCGTTTTTATTGACATTCGACCGAATATTATTATAATATATAGCGTATAGTACAAAATTTACTTGCTTTTAACGGTGAAAAATATGAAAAAAATCGGCTTTTTTGATTCCGGTATCGGCGGCATAAGCGTTCTCAGGGACGCGGTTCGGCTGATGCCGGAGGAAAACTATATTTACTACGGCGATACGGCGAATGCTCCGTACGGAGGCCGGAGCAAAAAGGAGATCTACGACCTTACCATGGAGGGCGTAAACTATCTTTTGTCCCAGGATATAAAGGCGCTTGTAATTGCCTGCAATACTGCTACAAGCGTAGCGGTGGGAGATATCAGAAAGGATTTATCCATACCGGTGATAAGCATGGAGCCCGCAATAAAGCCGGCGCTTGAGAATGTTTCCGGCAAGGTGCTGGTCATGGCCACTCCGGCAACCCTTGCGCAGGAGAGATATATCAGGCTTGCCGAGGCGCTGGATTCACAGCACAGAGTGATTAACTGTCCCTGCGAGCACCTGGCAGGGCTGATAGAAAAAAATCTTTACGATAACCCGTCCGTTATTGCGGATTATCTGCGCCAATTGCTGGCTCCGTATGCGGGAAAGGCCGAAGCGGTGGTGCTGGGCTGCACGCATTATATATTTGTTAAGGGTGCCATTGCCGGAATCATGAAGGGGGCAAGGCTGTTTGACGGTAATGCCGGAACCGTGGCTCACCTTAAGGATGTGCTGACGGCACAGGGCATCAAGGAACCCGGCGGAAGGAAGGGTACAATAATACTTAATTCTTCCTCGGATGATCAGTATACATTAAAAATGTACTCCCGCCTGCTTAGCGCAGAGCAGTAAAAGGGGCTGTTTCTGATGGTGGAACTTTTGGCTCCGGCCGGCAGTCCCGAAGCCTTGCTTATGGCGGTGCGCTGCGGCGCAGACGCGGTATATCTGGGCGGCCCTTCCTTTAACGCCAGAGCTTCGGCCGCCAATTTTACATTTGCGCAGCTGGAGGAAGCCTTTGATTATTGCCACACGCACAATGTAAAAGCATATATTACCCTCAATACGCTGCTTAACGATGCCGAGCTTCCCAGAGCCTATGACGATGCCTGTAAAATGGCGGAGCTGGGTGCCGACGCCTTTATCGTGCAGGATCTGGGGCTGATGCGGTTATTAAAACAAAATACCGGCTTTGAGCTGCACGCCAGTACCCAGATGAGCATCCATAACGCACTGGGCGTAAAAGCAGCGGAGCGTATGGGCTGCAAACGGGTGGTGCTGGCCCGCGAAACGCCACTGGAAGAGATACGCGGTATTAAAAAGCAAACCCACGCGGAAATTGAGGTGTTTGCTCACGGTGCGCTGTGCATCAGCTTTTCGGGGCAGTGCCTGTTTTCCTCAATAGCCGGAGGCCGCAGCGGCAACCGCGGACAGTGCGCGCAGGCCTGCAGACTTCCGTACAGACTGCTCCGGGACGGAACGGAGGCCGACGCGGGCTATCTGCTTTCCGCAAAAGACCTTTGCAGTATCTCATACCTTAAGGAGCTGGTGGATGCCGGAGTGGACAGCCTGAAGATAGAGGGCAGACTGAAACGGCCGGAGTATGTAGGCGTGGTGACGCGGCAGTACAGGTTGGCGCTGGATATGCTCAGGCAGGGCAAGCAATACGATCCGCAGGAATATACAAAACAGCTTCTGGGGATTTTTAACCGCGGAGGCTTTACTTACGGCTACTATAAAGGGAAAAAGGATATTGTTTATTCCGATATGCCCAATAATACGGGCGTATACGTCGGCCGGGCGGAGAGCGCGGACGGGCGCCGTATAGTTGCCGATACTCCGCTTAACAAGGGGGACGGCATAGAACTGCGCAGAGACGGCATAAGCCTGGGCGGAGGCGCGGTTTATGAGCTTGCGGACGGGAGCGGCAAGCTCCGGAGCGGGACGGGAAGGCTAAAGATAAACAGCCTTGCACGGAATTGCGCAGGAGCCGAAATATACCGTACTACGGATTCTCTTCTGATTCAGGAGATAAACAGGTTTGCGGAAAAGGAGCGCGGCGATATACCGCTGCGGCTTTTGCTCAGGCAGGAGCAAAGCGGGCTTTGGCTTACCGCCGCAGACGGAGAAATATCTGCCTGCGTATTTGAAGAATACAGTTTTGCAGAGGGCAAAACCTCGCAGGAAGACATAATAACTTCCCTTGCAAAACTAGGAGGCACGCAGTACCGTATGGAGTCCGCTCAGGTTGACTGTATTCCCGGAGGTTATATTCCAAGAGGGATACTCAATACGCTGCGCCGCAATGCGGTTGCAGCGTTAGACAGCGAGAAAATCAGACGGGGCCGCTGCGCGGTATACAAAAACGCTTGTGAGGTATTCAGTGCGGAAACGGATAAAAATAATAATTTCGTCAGCTCACTTGGAGGCGGCTCTGCAAAAAAGTGCCGCTCGGTATTTGCTTATACAGCACAGCAGCTTCAGAGCGCGTGCATAAGCTCTTGTGTTGACAGAGTGTATTATAAACCGTACGATTATACCGTGCCGTTGCCGGTACTGCCGGCAGAGCGCACTGCTCAGGTGTATTTCGTGCCTTTTGATATCTCCTTTGCACCGGATAATAAGCTCTACGGTGATATTCGCGGCTTTGACGGGATATATGCTGAGAATCTATATGCCGTGCTTTTGGCGCAGGAAGCAGGCCTGCCTTGCATTGCGGGCGCCGGACTGAATGTGCTTAACTGCGAGTCGGCGCGAATGCTTAAGGAAATGGGATGCACCGCCGTTACGGTATCCTACGAGGCTTCCGCTTCGCAGATTAAGCGTATGGCCCGGCATTTTGACTGCGAAGTTGTGGTACGGGGCAGATTGCCCATGATGAAACTGGTATACTGCCCCAGGAGACATGCGCGCGGAGTATCCTGTCCGGACTGCAGCGGCAGCTTTGTGCTTACCGACCGTAAGGGAATGAGCTTTGAGGACAGAGTTTTCCGGCTTTCCTCATGCAGGCATATACTGCTCAACAGTGCTAGTCTTGAACTGTCAGAGGCCGCCGGGGCACTGCCGGTGTCGGTATGCGACCTGAACAACGCCATACCCGGGCTGCCCTTAACCAAGGGGCATTTTAACAGGGGAGTGTGAACGCGCCGCAACTGAGCTGCAGGCGGCAGCGGCAGGCGGTATGCGCTTTTGACAGGTGCGGCTGCCGGGATTATAACGGAGGTATGCGCCATGAGGCGCTTTGATTGCCATGAATGATAAGACGCTGAAAACGTTAGAATACAATAAAATTAGAGATATGCTGGCCGGGCAGTGCGTTTCCGACGGTGGCAGGGAACTGGCGGAAAATATGCGGCCCGATACGGATGCGGAGCAGGTTGTTAAACTGCTGGAGCAGACGGCGCAGGCCGAGGCGGTGCTGTTTGCCGTGGGCAGCAGTCCGGTACCGGCATTCGGAAATATAGTTCCGTCGGTACGCAGGGCAATGCTGGGGTCGTCGCTTTCCATGAAGGAGCTGCTGGATATAGCGGAATTCCTGCACGGAGCAAGAAAGCTCAGAAGAGCGCTGGAAAAGGAGAACAACGACACCGTAATAAGCTGCATGGCCGGGGAAATATCCGACTTCAGAAGCGTGGAGGAGGAGATATTCCGCTGCATAATCGGGCCGGATGAGATGCACGATTCCGCAAGCGCACTGCTTGCCGACATAAGACGGCAGATACGCCGGAACAACGAGCGGATAAGGGAAAAGCTCAACGGCTACATCCGCAGCCAGAGCTCTGCCAAACTGCTGCAGGATCCTATAGTCACGGTAAGGGGTGACCGCTATGTTCTGCCCGTAAAGAGCGAGAATAAAGCCTCCTTTCCGGGCATAGTACACGATCAGTCCGCAAGCGGGGCCACATTGTTTATCGAACCCATCGCGGTTGTGGAAATGAACAATGAGCTGCGTATACTGGCCGGCCGCGAAAAAGAAGAGATTGAAAGAATATTAGCGGAATTAAGCGCCGGGGTTGCCGGAGCCGGGGAGGGCATCACGCAAACATACGGCATAATGTGCCGGCTGGATTTTATCTTTGCCAAAGCCAAACTCAGCCGGGAAATGCGGGCAATTTCGCCCAAAATCAACCGTAACGGATATATAAACATTAAAAACGGAAGGCATCCGCTGCTTGCAAGAGAAAGTGTTGTTCCTATAAGCGTATGGCTTGGCAGGGATTTTACCGTCCTGCTGATCACCGGCCCCAATACGGGAGGCAAAACCGTAACCCTTAAAACCATAGGCCTGTTTCAGCTCATGGCGCAGTCCGGACTGCAGGTACCCTGCGACGTCGGAAGTGAACTGACGGTATTTGACGGCATCTATGCCGATATAGGCGATGAGCAGAGTATCGAGCAGTCGCTCTCCACTTTTTCCTCGCACATGACCAATATTGCCGACATTATGCGCGTTTGCGGCAGCGGGTCTCTGGTTTTGTTTGATGAGCTGGGCGCCGGCACCGACCCAAACGAGGGTGCGTCGCTGGCCATGGCGATACTGGAGAGGCTGATGCTCATCGGCGCCAGAACCGTAGCGACAACGCATTACAGCGAGCTCAAAGCGTATTCCATGACGACAAACGGGATTGAAAACGCCTCCGTAGAGTTTGACGCTAAAACACTGCGCCCCACTTACAAGCTGGCGGTAGGAGTGCCGGGAGCAAGCAACGCATTTTTGATTTCCCGCAGGCTGGGACTTGAGCAAAGCATAATAGACCGTGCAACAGAGCTTATGGACGGGGAGCAGATCCGTTTTGAAACCGTGCTGCAAAAGGCGGAGCAGCATAAAAAGCTGGCACAGGAGGAAAACCTGAGAGCGCAGGAAATCAGGCGGGATACCGAGCGCATACGCATGGAAACCGATATGATCAACAGGCAGCTTAAAGCTAAGGAGGAGGAAATACTGAACAAGGCCCGCGCCGAGGCCAGAAAGATAATGGAACGCGCCGATGCCGAGGCTCAGCAGTATATAAATCAGCTTAAGGAGCTCAAGGAAGGCTGCAGCGATGAGGCTCTGATTAAAATGCAGACTTTGCGCAAGAGCATGAAAAGCGAAATGCAGGAGCAGCAGAGCATTAAAGCCGAGGACGGGCTCAGAGCGCTTAAGAATTCAGATATAATACCGGGAACCGAGGTTTACGTAAAGTCTCTGGCACAGAATGCCATTGTCCGAAGTGTTCCCAATGCAAAAAACGAGGTAAGGGTTCAGGCGGGAATACTGCAAATGGATGTTAAGGCCGACGATATTATGGCAGCTCCGGTAAAAGAACAGCACAAAAAGAGCAGAGTGCAAATTCAAAAGAGCCGCACGTCCGTACCCATGAGCCTGGATGTGCGCGGCAAGACCGTTGAGGAAGCGCTGATGGAGATAGACAGGTATATTGAAGAGGCCGCCTATGCCGGGTACAGCGAAGTGACCGTAATTCACGGCAAGGGCACCGGAGCGCTCAGAGCCGGAATTCAACACGGGCTGAAAGGCCACCGCAAAATCAAAAGTATGCGCAGCGGACGCTACGGCGAGGGCGATACCGGCGTGACGGTAATGGAATTAAAATGATGAATTATTGCCTTAAATTGCGAAAATTTTTCTGAATAATTCAGATATATTTACATTTTATTCATTCAAAACCCGTCATAATATAGTATAATACAAAAAATGAAGAGGTGAGAGTCATGAAAACACGTATTCTGGTTATAGACGATGATGTGCATATAAGCGAGCTGCTTAAGCTGTATCTGGAAAAGGAAGATTATGAGGTAGACGTGGCGCACGACGGCGGCGAAGGGCTGGAAAAGTTCAAGACCAGGGAACCCAAGCTTGTGCTGCTGGATATAATGCTTCCGGTAATGGACGGCTGGCAGGTATGCCGTGAAATACGCAGGATAAACAATACTCCAATAATCATGCTTACCGCCAAAGGAGAGACCTTTGATAAGGTATTGGGGCTGGAGCTGGGAGCGGACGACTATATCGTAAAGCCGTTTGAGCCCAAGGAGCTTATAGCGCGCGTTAAAGCGATACTGCGCCGCACCACGGTCAGCGAGGATTCCGTAAAGCAGTATTCATATAACAATCTGACCGTAAACATTTCGGATTATACCGTTGTATACTACGGTAAAGAGTTGGAGATGCCACCCAAGGAGATCGAACTGCTGTTCTTCCTTGCTTCTCATCCCAACAAGGTCTTTACCAGAGAGCAGCTGCTGGAGCAGGTTTGGGGCTTTGAATATTTCGGAGATTCCCGTACAGTTGACGTCCATATAAAGCGCATAAGGGAGAAAATGCCTGTTTCCGAGGGCTGGAGCATCAAGACGGTATGGGGCATAGGCTATAAGTTCGAGGTCAAGGAATAAATGTTTCGCAAATTCAGCAGTTCCATTCTTACAAAGATGATAGGAATATATCTTCTTATGGCATTTTTGCTCATAGGCGTTCTGGGCTTTACCATTGCGGGCGCCTGCAAGCAGGAACTGTTGAATATACGGCTCAACCAGCTTACCGAAAAGGCGGGAGCCGTGGGCCAGCTGCTGCTGCACAGCAGTGCGTCGGACAGGGACTATATTTATTCCGGAGTCCTGCAGGGCATTGTGGACGAGTATGATGCCGTGCTGCAAATTGCCGATAAAAACGGACACATATTAGAGGAATACGACGGAGAGAGATACGGAGTTACGGGACTTCCCGAAAAATATCTGGATGCAAACGCAGTGCAGACCGTTAACAACGGCGGCATCTATGCCATACTTAATTATCATAACGGTACCTATGACACCGTTATGACCACCGTTGCCGTGGGTGTATACGGCTTTAACAGTGCCGAGCCGGACTATATCGTTGCTCTCCACGCCAGCGACAAAAGCGTGGATGTGGCATACGGCGGGCTGATAAGCAAATTCTGGATACCGTGCATCGTAATCATAGGGCTCTGCGTAGTGCTGATAATTTTGCTTAATTACAGCATTACCACACCCATCGTGGAGATGAATGCGGTCGCCAGGGAGATACAGCGGGGCAACTACGGCAAGCAGGTCTTTGTAACCGGCAGCGACGAGGTCGGCCAGCTTGCGGAGAGCTTTAACGCCATGGCTGAGGAGCTGGACAAGACGGATACCATGCGCAAAGATTTTGTTGCAAACATCAGCCATGAACTGCGCACCCCCTTAACCAGCATAAACGGCTTTGTGCAGGGAATACTGGACGGCACCATACCGCAGGAGGAACAGCGGAAGTATCTTGAGATAGTGCTTGCCGAATCACAGCGTCTGAGCAAACTTACAAGGGAAATGCTGGATCTGTCCAGAATAGAATCGGGCAAATACACCATAAACAAGGTGGCCTTCGATGTCAACGAATTGCTTCGCAGAGTAATAATCACGCTGAGCAACAAGCTGGAGGAAAAGGAGATTGACTTTGCGGCGGACTTCAAAGAAGAGCGTATTTATGTACTCGCGGATGTCGGCTGCATCGAGCAGGTCTGTGTCAATCTGATAGATAACGCCATAAAATTTACCGATAAGGGTAAGAATATTACCGTCACCACCGAAGTTGCTGACGGAAAAGCACGCATAAGTATTGAGGACAAGGGAAAGGGCATAAGCAAGGAAGAGCTTTCGCATATCTGGGACCGCTTTTATACGGAAAACAAGTCCAGGAGCGGCAACAGCGGCATGGGACTGGGGCTTTCCATAGTAAAACGCCTGCTTGCCGAGCACGGTCAGGATATTCATGTTCAGTCTCAGCCCGGTGAGGGCACATGCTTCTGGTTTGAACTGGACCTTGTGTCAAAGAACAGTAAAGCATTGAAGCTTTGATATAGGCGACCGGCACAGCAAAACTGCACACCGTGCCGACCCGCCGGAAAAGGATGGTTAACAATGAACAATTACAGCGATTATAGGAAAAAGCGCGGTCTCAGCGGAGGTATTATTGCTCTGATAGTAATCATATCCGTAATAGCGGGTACCGTAGCCGGAGCCGGCATGATATACGCGGTAACACAGGTGGCCGAAATAGAGCCTACCCTTACGGCTACCGTTGATGCCGGAGCTTCGCTGCCCACTCCTCTGCCGATAATGCCGTCTGCGTCTCCGGACCCGAGCATTACCGAGCTTCCGGACATTACGGCGCCTCCCATAGACTCGTCTGAGCCCATTGCAGACATATACGATAAAATGAAGGACACCGTCGTTCTTGTTACGGCTTACTGTGGTGACGACACATATACCGGCTCCGGGGTAATATTTACCCAGGACGGATATATTATCACCAATCAGCATGTCGTCGATGGAGCCAAAAGTATTACCGTTACCCTTTGGGACGGCACGGAGAAGGAAACCGTGCTTACCGGCAGCGATGAGCGGTCGGATCTTGCAGTGCTCAAGATAAGCGGCGGCGGCACATATCATGCTGCAGCACTGGGCAACAGTTCGGAGCTGCGCATAGGGCAGACGGTTATAGCCATCGGGTGTCCGCTTGGCTACAGCGGCACTCTTACACACGGTGTGGTTAGCTATCTGGACAGGATTGTAGACGACGGCGGTACCCGGTACAAAATGATACAGACCGACTGTCCCATTAACCCCGGAAACAGCGGCGGGCCTCTGTTCAATATGAAAGGAGAGGTTATCGGCATTACAAACAGAAAGGATGTATATGCCGTTACAAGCAACGGTGACATACCGGCCGAGGGCATAGGATATGCGATTCCGATTGACAGCGCAAAAGAGATAGTTCTTGCTCTTATTTCGGAGGGTAAGGTTAAACGCGCGGCACTGGGAATAATGGCTCAGAGCAATGTTGAGAACAATCAGTATGCCGGCGTAACCGTGGTCAGCGTTACAAAGGACGGCCCTGCCGATGCGGCCGGGATAAAAGTAAACGACATTATAATAGAGATGGACGGAGTGAGTATTCTCAAAATGGAGGATCTCTCCGAGCAGCTTTCCTACAAGAAGGTAGGGCAGAGCATTCAGATTAAAGTAAAGCGCGGCAGCGAGGAAAAAAGCCTGACGGTGGTGCTGGGCGAACTCGGCTGAGCGCCGATTGGGTAAAAAATATTTTCAGCAGGCCCGGTATTAGCCGGGCTTGTTTTTATGTCCGGAAGCAAATGTGTTTTTGCGTGTATAGGGAAGGCAACCGCATTTGAGTAATATACTCCCATGAAAATAATATAATTTCATTAAGGAATATTTGGGGGTGTATTTATGAACAGAACCGCTCATACTCGCACAGGCAAAAAAGTCACCGCGGTCGGAGGAGCCGGATGGACAGTACTGAGTGCATTGTTTGCAACGCTTATAACGGTGCTTCTGCTTCTTTTAACCGCATTGATAATCAAAAGCATCAACCCCGCCGACGGAGTGATATCGGTGATTTCTACGGTAATAAAGATAATCGGCTGTTTTTTTGCGGTAAATACCGCAATACGGAAGATAAGTATGCAGCCCATGCTTTTGGGGCTGATAAGTGCCGTATTATATATCCTGCTTTCCGCAGCGCTGTTTATTGCCCTGGGAGGCACGCAGTTTGACTTGCGTACACTGTTTGTTGATGTATTGCTGGGCGCCGCAGCCGGAGTGCTTTTCGGGCTGGTATTGGGCAGAAAGAGTAAATACGCATTAAATAAATGATTGCGTTTGTTGCGGATTTATAGTATAATGATAAAAAATATCATTAAAGGAGCCGGAAATACATGAAACATATCAAGACCATAAGCAAACCTTGTCTGAACAAAGATATTAAGAATAAAGGCTGCGGAGAGTGCCAGGCAAGCTGTCAGTCTGCCTGCAAAACCTCCTGCACTGTAGGCAATCAGTCCTGCGAAAACAAATAAATAAAAAGCGGCGGCAAGCATTACCGGAACGGACGACCCGGCGGTGCCGCAAATGCGGCATTGCCATGCGGCCTGCCTCTGACGGCGGGCAAAGTGCTCAATAATGCACTTTTTCGTACGGGCGGCTATATGCTGCTTTTTTTATGTTGCAGTATAAGATTATACCGAGGATTGCAGCGCCGGCAATATTACGGCCTGCGGCAATGAAAGGGTTTACGGCAGATGTTACATACTTTTGAATGTCTTGGACAGTATATTTTGCTTGATGTGGAGAGCGGCGCCGTTCATGTCGTGGACGAGCTTGTACACGAGGTTGCCAAGCTGTATCAGGAAAACCTGTCCCGCGAAGAAATCGCAAACAGGCTTCCTCAGTTTGATGCCGCCGAGGTTGCAGAGGCTGTGGAGGAGTTAGACCAGCTCAGGGAGGATGGGTTGCTTTGTGCAACAACCGATCCCGTCGAGCTCGGCGAGGCAGCCGCGCGCAATAAAAATGTTGTCAAATCCATGTGCCTGCATATAGCGCATGACTGCAATCTGCGCTGCAAATACTGTTTTGCCTCTACCGGTGATTTTCACGGAGAGAGGCTTCTTATGCCTCTTGAGGTTGCAAAAAAGGCAATAGATTTTCTTATGGAACACTCCGGGTCAAGGAAGCATCTGGAGGTGGATTTCTTCGGCGGAGAGCCGTTAATGAATTTTGACGTAGTGCGCAAAACCGTGGAATACGGCCGCCGGCAGGAGAAAAAATACGGTAAGGTAATACGCTTTACCATTACCACAAACGGTGTTTTGCTCAATGACGAGATAATGGATTTCCTTAACAAAGAAATGTCCAATGTGGTG
>JAQXIQ010000122.1 GCA_029007865.1 Bacillota bacterium | reverse complement strand
TCAAAGGGGATATCAAAGCCCTGCCTGTCCATCTCGGTCCCGCACTTGGGGCACGGTATGCGCGGCAAATCAAACCCGCATCCGTACTTTTCTGTATCCACATTGAAATCCGAATACCGGCACTTGGGGCATACATAATGAGGCGGCAGCGGGTTAACCTCGGTTATGTCCGTCATCGTAGCGGCAAAGGAGGAGCCCACAGAGCCTCGCGAGCCCACCAGATATCCGTCGGAGAGCGACTTTTTTACCACCTTGTGAGCAATCAGATACAGCACCGCAAAACCGTGCTTTATTATGGCGTTCAGCTCCTTTTCCAGGCGCTTTTCCACAATTTCGGGCAAGACATCGCCGTAAATGCGGTGTGCCTTGTCCATCGCCATGGATCGTATCTCCTCCTCAGCCCCCTCCATTTTGGGGGTATACAGCTTATCCCGCGGGAAGGACTCCATAGATTCGCACATATCGGCAATCAGATGCGTATTGTCAATGACTATCTCACGCGCCTTTTCCGGCGGCAGATAGGAAAACTCGTCCAGCATCTCCTGTGTTGTCCTGTAATAAAGCGGCGCCTGGTTATCCGCGTCCTCAAAGCCCTGTCCGGCCATAATTATCCTGCGGAAGCATTCATCCCTTTTGCGCAGGAAATGCACATCCCCCGTAGCCACAACCGGCTTGCCCAGCTTTTCTCCCAGCTCCACGATATACCTGTTGTTGTTTCTAAGCTCCTCCTCGTCGGCCGCCTTGCCCTCCCTGACCATAAAGGCATTGTTGCCTATAGGCTGCACCTCCAGGAAATCATAGTATTCCGCTATACTCCTTACCGTCTGCTCGTCCTCTTTGTTGACAATGGCACGGTACAGCTCCCCGGCCTCGCAGGCGCTGCCCAGAAGCAGTCCGTCGCGCAGCTCGTTAAGCAGGCTGCGCGGTATCCGCGGTCTGCGCTTGAAGTGGTGCAGATGGGACTCGCTTACCAGCTTGTAAAGGTTGTACAGCCCCTGCTTATTGCGTGCAAAAATAATTATATGGTATGTTTCACCCGTAGCTCCGCTTCCCGCCAACTCATTCAGGCTCCCTGCGGTTTCCACTCCCCTGCTTCTGAGCTCCTCCAGCATTTTAAGCAGTATGCCCGCCGTGGCCTCGGCGTCGTTTATGGCTCGGTGGTGTCCGTCCAGCAGCACATTCAGGTGCTCGCACACCTTGTTGAGCTTGTGCGCCTTCAGCTCCGGATACAGCAGTCTGGAAAGCGCCAGGGTATCCAGCGCCGCAAAATCATACCCCAGCCTGTATTTATTGGAAACGTACCGGATAAACGACGTGTCAAACTCGGCGTTATGCGCAACAAGTATGCAACCCCGCGCAAACTCCAGAAAATCGCTTACCGCCTCTTTCTCCTCCGGCGCTCCGGCCACCATGGAATTGGTTATTCCGGTAAGCCTGACTATCTTGTCGGTAATATTCCTCTTAGGGTCAACAAAGGTGGAAAATCTGCCCGTGATCTCCCCGTTTTCCACCTTTACGCCCGCAATCTCTATAATACGGTCTCCCTGCGAGTCAAGCCCGGTGGTCTCCAGGTCAAACACCACATATTTAAGCCCGGACAGCACGGCGCCGTCCTCCGCCCTGAGCATGGGTATCCTGTCATCGTACAGATAGCCCTCCAAACCGAACAGCAGCTTGATGTCGGCCTTTTGCTTGGCTATTGCCGCCTCCATGTCCGGATAAGCCTGGACTACGCCGTGATCGGTAATGGCAACGCAGTCATGGCCGTACGCCTTCATCAGCTTTACAAGCTCCGCCGGGTTCACCACGCTGTCCATCTCACTGAGCCTGGTATGCAGATGCAGCTCAATCCTCTTTACCGGAGCATTGTCCTCCTCCGTGATTCTGACATTGCTGCGCATTATGCTCCTGCACATTACGACATGCTCGCGCGCGTAGGAATCCATAGTATAATCGCCGCTTATCAGTATCCGCTTCGCCCCTCCGATTGCCTCCGTAACCTCCGATACAATATCGTTTTTTACAAACAGCTTTATGCGCACCGAGCCGGTATAATCGGTAATATCCACCGTCAGCACCGTCTTTTCTCCGCTGCGCAGCTCCTTGCTCTCAATATTCAGTACCTCGCCCTCTAAGCAAACCTTGCCGGAATACTCATTAAGCTCGTTTATTGGCATGGGCTTGTCCTTGATCTCGGGGCCGTATATCCTGTCCGGATTTGCCCTTTGCTGCTGCCTTTTGCCCGCCTCCCTGCCCGCTGCGGGCTCAGCCGCCGGCTCGGCCGGTGCAGCCGCGGGCGCAGCGGCCGCCGCTTCCCTCTTTACGGCCAGCTTTCTTTCCAGTTCTTCTCTGCGCCGCTTATACTCCTCGGCGCTCTCGGGATGCGCGCCGGCATTCTCCGTCAGAGTCACCTTATAGTTAAAATCCCCGCCGAAAATCCTGCGTCCCGTCTCCCTTATGCATTCTTCGGCCTCCCGCATGTCCATGTTTGCGCTGTCGGGGAGACAGATGTTCAGTTCCTCCCCCTCCGCCTTCCACTGCGCGGCGGAAAGCGCCATTGCATAAAGCGGCCGCTCCTTTTTCAAATAGAGCATAATGCCGTCCTTTATGTCAAAGGGATGACTGGGACGGAAATGCACCTCGGTTTTTATATCAATGCCCGGAGCCGACTTCCTGACCACCCGCTCCAGCACCGCAAGCTCGCGCTCCTCCAGTATGCGCGCAGAAAAAAACACAGCGAGCATACTGTGGTCTTCGCTGTTTGCCTGAACATAAAGCAGCGTCAGCAGGTCCCCTATATCGTCGCCGCAGCCGTTATAAACTTTTTCCGTAAAAGGCGTGGAACAGTCCCTTACCGCCATTTCCGCCATATTATCCCCTCATCTCCGCTCAGACGGAGCCGTCGCAGTCTCCGCCGTCCAGCTGTGCTATTCTGGCAATCAAAGTGTCCGCCAGCTTCTCTTCCGCTACGGAGCAGACCGTTTTTCCGTGTTCAAACAGCACGCCCTTGCCCTCTCCGCACGCAATTCCTATATCGGCGTCCGCCGCTTCCCCCGGGCCGTTTACCGCGCAGCCCATTATGGCCACGCGCAGCCCGGTCTTTATGTTTCGGGTTCCTTCCTTAACCCGGCTTACTATATCCGCAAGGTTGACCCTTGTCCTGCCGCAGGTCGGGCAGGAAATTATCTCCACTCCGCCGCTGCAGAGTCCCAGGCTCCTGAGTATGTTCTTCGCGGCATAAACCTCCTGTACCGGGTCGCCCGTAAGGGATACCCTCACCGTGTCGCCTATGCCTTTTAGCAGCAGCGCACCTATGCCTATTGCGCTCTTAACGGTTCCGGCTTCGATATCCCCCGCCTCGGTCACCCCCAGATGCAGCGGATAATCGCACAGACCGGAGAGCATTTCGTAGCTTTCCGTCATAGCCCGGACGGAGCTTGCCTTTACCGATACAACTATATCGTAAAACCCGTTGTCCTCCAACAGTTTAATGTTTTCCATTGCGGATTCCACCAACGCCCGCGGAGTTCTGCCGTACCGTTTCTGCGCCTCGGCATTAAGGCTGCCCATATTCACCCCGATTCGTATGGGTATCCCGTGCATTTTAGCGCAGTCGGTCAGACGCGCAATATACTCAGGCCTGGAAATATTGCCCGGGTTTATCCTCAGCTTGTCAGCCCCGTTTTCCGCCGCGGCAATGGCCAGCCTGTGGTCAAAATGCACATCCGCAACCAAAGGAATGCTTATGGAGTCCTTTATATTCCTTATGGCTCTGGCGCAGTCCATGGAATAAACCGAAGCCCTGACAATGTCGCATCCCGCCTTTTCCAGCCGCTTTATCTGCTCCGCCGTAGCGGCAGCGTCCTCGGTGCGGGTATTTGTCATGGACTGAATTGCAACAGGGTTTTCTCCGCCTATGCTTATTCCGCCTATCGCCACAGCATGAGTAAATGCGCGCTTTACATCCATATCGGAGTGCCTCCGACGCCGGTAAATATCTTGGATACCTCCAGTACCACAACCAGCAGTATCAGCACAATGAACCCTACGGAATGTATCGTTCCCTCCAGCTCACGTTTAATGGGCTTGCGCCTGATGGCTTCTATTATTACAAACACCATTCTGGCTCCGTCCAGCGCCGGAATGGGCAGAAGGTTGAATATGGCAAGGTTCAGGCTTATGGCCCAGATAAGGTTCAGCACCGTTATAAAAGCGGAAAATGCTCCGCCCGCGGCGCTCTGGCTTACCAGGTTGCCCATAGTGCCTATGGTGGTCACGGGCCCGGTAACCATGGTAAGGTCAGCCCGACCGGTTATCAGCTTGCCCAAAAAGGACATCATCTCGCCGCAAAGGTTCCACCCCGCCTTTACGGAGCTTACAAAGGCCTCGCCAAACGGCATGGGTGCGTAATCGTAGCTCAGCGTCACGCCCACGCGCTCAAAGGGCTCAGCAACTGGCTTGCCCGTCACGTCAAAGGTGCTTCCGTCCCTCTGCAGCGTCAGGGTAAGCTGGCCCTGCCCGGTTTTCGAAATTTCGGAATACAGCTCGTTTGCACCCGCAAATTCCTTGCCGTTCACCTTAACGACGACGTCGCCCTTTCTGATATCCTGCCCATAAAATGAGGAATCCTCTCCTACGCTGTATATCCTTATCTGGTCGGATAAAACCTCAAACTCAATGCGGGCGTAATACCTGTAATCCCTGTAAAACGCCGTCTCCACGTCAAACTGCCGTCCGTCACGCTCCAGCGTCAGACGCACCTGTCCGTCCCCCGCCGCCGCATTCAGCAGCTGCGAAAGGCTGTCCTGCGTGGTGATCTCCTGCCCGTTTACGGCAACAATCCTGTCTCCTGCGGTCGCCGCAGTGGCCGCAATGGGCGTTCCCTGTTCAATGCCCGTTATGGTAGCCGTGCTGTATCCGGCGCACCAGAACAGCACTATTCCGATAATTAAGGCAAACAGTATGTTGAAGCCCGCCCCGGAAAACAGCACTACCAGCCGCTTGTACCACGGCATGTTGTTCATGGCTCTGGGGTCGTTCTCGTCCTCCTTGTCTTCTCCGGCAAAGGAGCAAAAGCCTCCCAGCGGTATCGCGCGCACGGAATATTTTATACCCTTGCGTTCCCACTTTATAAGCTTGGGGCCGAACCCAACGGCAAACTCCAGTACCTTGAAGCCCAAAAGTCTTCCGGTTATATAGTGTCCGAATTCGTGTACTACGATAAGCAGCGCAAGAATAAGCAGCGCCAGCACATAAAACAAAATATTACTCACTGTATCACGCCTTTCACGGTATTATCCTGCAGTCTCAGGCAGTTATGCTCAACCTCTGTCCCCCAAAAAATCGCGGCGGACCTTTTCTCTGGTGTGTTTGTCAATGCAGTGTATCCTCTCAACGGAATCCGCACCGATATCCTCCGCATTGTCCATGGCAAACCGCACGCATTCCGCAATATCGGTAAAAGCGATTCTCTTGTCAAGAAACGCCTCCACCGCTATCTCATTTGCGGCATTGAGCACTGCCGGCATCCCCCCGCCCGCCTTAAGCGCCTCGTACGCCAGTTTAAGGCAGGGAAAGCGCTCCGTATCCGGCGGCGAAAAGGACAGCGTCATGGTTTTTGTAAAATCCATCCGTTCCAGCGATATATCCGTTCTCTCCGGATAGGACAGCGCGTACATTATAGGCAGACGCATATCCGGGCAGCCCAGCTGCGCCAGAACCGCACTGTCGGCAAACTCCACCATGGAATGCACAATGCTCTGCCGGTGCACCACCACCTCTATGCGCTCCGCAGGAACTCCGAACAGCCAGTGTGCCTCAATGACCTCCAGCCCCTTGTTCATCATTGTGGCGCAGTCAATGGTTATTTTTCTGCCCATCGCCCAGTTAGGGTGCCTTAGCGCGTCCTCCGGGCGCGCCTCTTTGAGCATTTCCTTGCTGTAGTCCCGGAACGCTCCGCCCGAAGCGGTAAGTATCAGTCTGCTTATCCTGCTGCGGTTTTCCCCGTTGAGGCACTGGAAGACCGCGCTGTGCTCGCTGTCCACGGGGAGCAATACCGCGCCGCTCTCGTTTGCCGCCTGGGTTATAAGCCCTCCGCCGGTAACAAGCGCTTCCTTGTTTGCAATGGCAATACGTTTTCCCGCCTTTGCGGCAGCGTATGTCGCGTCCAGTCCGGCTATGCCCACAATGGCTACCAACACCGTGTCCGCCTGCTCCAGCCGCGCCAGCTCGCATATCCCCTCCGGGCCGGTGTACAGGGTACACCCCTTGGGCACCCTGAGCTTCCGCGCCGCCTCGGCGTCATACATCGCCGCATATCTGGGCATATACTTATCCAGCTGCTGCTGGAATACCGCTATGTTATTATATGCCGCAATGGCGTATATATTAAATTTATCCCTATTGGCATCCACAACGCTCAGACACTGAGTGCCTATGGAACCCGTGCTGCCAAGCAAAGCAATATTCATCGTGCTATATCCTCGCAGCGTTTATTATAGTATTATTTCCATATAGAAAAATATCCAGACTGCCACCACGATGGAGCTGTCAAAGCGATCCAGCATTCCGCCGTGCCCCGGCAGGTATTTTCCGAAATCCTTTATCCCGCAGAAACGCTTGAGCATACTTGCGGACAGGTCTCCCACCTGCGAAAAAAATCCGGATGCAAACCCCAGCAGCACATAGTGATACAGCGGTATGGCATCGGTAAAAAATGCCCCGATTATAAGCCCGGCCACAAGTCCGGCCAATGTGCCGCCCACAAAGGCGCCTATACAGCCTGCCACCGTCTTCTTGGGGCTTATTGCGGGGCAAAGCTTTCTTTTGCCCCACGCCATACCGGCCAGCAGCGCAAAAACATCGCAGGCGGAGGGCAGCAAAAACATCATAAGTATAAATATCCTGTTATATTCCTGACTTGCGTGCGCCGGTATAAACACAAACATCAGGGATGGCAGTATCGGATACATATACAGAAACAGCGTAAAAACAATATCGGTAAAGTTTCTCTTCCGGGAAAACACCGCCACGCACAAGGTGACGATAACTCCCAAAGCAAAAACGCAGAACACTCCGCTCAGCCCTAAGAATATATAAGCCGGCACCGCAAACGCCGCAGATACATACGCCGTAATCCTCAGCGGCTTTATGCCGGCCTTGCGCAGCGCCTCCACGGCGTCAAACAGCACAAAGGAGGCTATCACAAAGCATACGGCAACGGCGCCGTATCCTCCCATATACACCACCGCGGCTGCTATAAGGACATAAACGATTGCCGTGATAATACGCGCGGCGCTTATCTTAATGCCGGCCATCACACACCTCCGAAACGCCTGCTGCGTTTTTTATAGCTTTCCAAAGCCAGGTCCAGCTCCGCCGGAGTAAAGTCCGGCCAGAACACCGGAGTAAAATACAGCTCGGCATAAGCGGCCTGATACAGCAGGAAGTTTGAAAGGCGCAGCTCGCCGCTGGTGCGTATAATCAGGTCGGGGTCAGGCTGTCCCTCGGTATAAAGCCGCTGCGAAATAAGCTGCTCGTTTATATCGTCCTGCCCCAGCCTTCCCTCCGCAGCGTCCAGCGCAATGCTTTTTACCGCCCGCACCAGCTCCGCCCTGGCGCCGTAGGCAAGAGCGATATTGAGCATCATCCTGCCGCATTCGCGGCTTTTCTGCATCGCCCTGCGGATCTGCGCCGCAACAGGCGCCGGGAAAGCGTCTATATCCCCTATAACATTTATCCTCACGCCGTTTTGTATAATGGTTTCCAGGTCGTTTTTGAGAAACTCAACAAGCAGCGACATAAGAGTACCGACCTCGTCGCTGCTCCTTTTGAAATTCTCCGTAGAAAAAGCATAGACCGTGACATATTCAATGCCAAGGTCTCCGCAATGCTTTATAATTTCTCTCAGTGCGTTCACGCCGGCACGGTGGCCGAACGAGCGCGGTTTTCCCTGCTGCGCCGCCCACCGGCCGTTGCCGTCCATGATGATCCCGATGTGACGCGGCAGCCAATTATCTGCTTGTGACATTTACCCTTCCCTGACGATCAGATTTCCAGAATATCCTTTTCCTTGGCCGCGCAGATGCCGTCAATCTCCTTAATGCGCGCGTCGGTCAGCTTTTGAATGCTCTCCTCACTCTTTTTGAGCTCGTCCTCGGTGATAACGCTGTCCTTTTTGAGCTTCTTTGCCGCATCATTGGCGTCTCTGCGTATGTTGCGTATCACGATCTTGCTGTCCTCGCCGTACTTGCGTATCTGCTTGACCAGCTCCTTGCGTCTCTCCTCATTCAGCTCCGGGAATACCAGCCTTATCACTTTGCCGTCGTTTGTAGGATTGAGTCCCAGATCGGATTTGAGGATGGCCTTCTCCACCTCTTTAAGCACGGACGCGTCCCACACCGAAATAAGCAGCATGCGCGGCTCCGGTACGGATATGCTGCCCACCTGGTTGATGGGGGTCTGCACTCCGTAATACTCTACGGTCAGCTTATCCAGCACCTGCGGGTTTGCTCTGCCCGCTCTTACGGTTGCCAGCTTTTCTTTAAGCACGCCAATGGTCTTTTGCATTTTTTCAGAAGCGGATTTTTCCAGGGTTACTAATTCCTCGGCCATATCAAGGACTCCTTTCCGTTATATGAGCTATATATATAATATCAAATACAGTAAAGTTTTTCAAGAGGAAAATACATTTTGTTTTCAGTACAGCTGGGTAACGCAGTCGGCGGACACCGTGGTTCCGATATCCTCGCCGCACACCGCCTTGACGATATTGCCCTTCTGCGACAGGGCAAACAGCTTAAGCGGTATATTGTTGTCCATGCACAGCGTAATGGCCGTGCTGTCCATAACCTGTATGCCCTTTTCCAGCACATCTATAAAGCGCAGCGTCTTGTACCGGCGCACCTCGGGGTTTTTCCTGGGGTCTCCCTCATAAACGCCGTCTATGTTCTTGGCCATGAGCACGATATCCGCCTCTATCTCGGCCGCGCGCAGCGCCGCCGTGGTATCGGTGGAGAAGAACGGGCAGCCCAGTCCGCAGGCAAAAATGGTTATCAGCTTTTTGTTCAGATGGCTGATTGCCTTGCGCTTGATGTACGGCTCCGCGATCTCTGGCATGGATATGGCGGTCATCACCCTGGTCTTGTACCCTTTTTTCTCCAACGCGTCCTGCATAGCCAGCGAGTTAATAACCGTAGCCAGCATTCCCATATAGTCCGCCGTGGAGCGGTCCATGTCGGTGCCCTGCCGTCCGCGCCAGATATTGCCCGCGCCGATGACTATTCCCACCTCGACGCCCAGCTCCGAAATGGAGATTATCTGGTCGGCCACCTCGGCAATAACACTCTGGTTTATTCCGGTTCCGCCCTCTCCGGCAAGCGCCTCACCGCTTATTTTCAGTACGACTCGTTTATATACAGGTTTCATAATCCACCGTTCCCTCTAAAATCAATTATTGTCCCGCTGCAATGCTTCAAAAAAGGGCGGGATTGTACCCGCCCGTTAAATCCGTCAGACTACCTGACTCATAACCTCTGCGGCAAAGTCATCCTTGCGCTTTTCGATGCCCTCGCCCATCTCCCAGCGCACAAAACGGCGTATGGAGATCTTTTCGCCTATCTTGGCAATCTGCTCATTAAGCAGCTGCTCAATGGTCTGATCGGTATTGATTATATAATCCTGCTCCAGCAGGCAAACCTCTTTGTAGAACTTGTCGATCCTGCCCTCGACGATCCTGTCCACAAACTGCGGCTTCTTGCCCTCGTTGATGGCCTGAGCGCGGATGATCTCTTTTTCCGCCTCTACGCTCTGAGCGGGAACCTCACTGCGGGAAACATACTGCGGCTTGGCAGCGGCAATGTGCATGGCAATGCTGTGGACAAAGCTCTTGAACTCCGGAGTCTTGGCCACAAAGTCGGTCTCGCAGTTAACCTCAAGCAGTACGCCGATCTTTCCGCCCAGGTGGATGTAAGACTCCACGATGCCCTCGGCGGCGATACGGCTAGCCTTCTTGGCGGCTGCGGCCAATCCCTTCTCACGCAGTATCTTGATGGCCTCGTCCATGTCTCCGTTGGCCTCTGTAAGAGCGCGCTTGCAGTCCATCATGCCTACGCCGGTCTTCTCGCGCAGTTCCTTAACGTCCTGTGCTGTAAACATAATAATCACCATATTCCTTTCGTATTGTAATTTACTCTAAAAAAGGGAGCCTTAACGCTCCCTTAAAGGAACCATTGTCCCTTATATGCACAAATCAGGCTTCCGCCGTCTCGGCCTCGGTCTTCTCCTGAGCGGGAGCTTCGCTCTCCGCAGCCTCTGCCGCAGGCTCCTGGTCGTACATGCTCTCACCCTGGTTGGCCTCAATAACGGCATTTGCCATGGTTCCTGCGATCAGCTTTACGGCACGGATGGCGTCGTCGTTGCCCGGGATGACATAATCCGCGTCATCGGGGTCGCAGTTGGTATCCACGATACCGATAACCTTTATACCCAGCTTCTTAGCCTCATGTATGGCGTTGTGCTCCTTGCGCGGGTCAACAACAAACATGATTCCGGGGATCTTCTTCATACCGCGGATACCGCCGAAGTTGTTGATAAGCTCGGCCTTCTCCTTGCCCAGCTTGGCCTGCTCCTTCTTGGGCAGCAGAGCCATCTGTCCGCTGTTTTCCATCTCCTCAATGGCGTTCAGACGGGCAATACGGGTCTGAATGGTTCTGAAGTTGGTCAGCATACCGCCTGCCCAGCGCTGGTTGACATAGAACATACCGCAGCGCAGAGCTTCCTGCTCAATGGACTCCTGAGCCTGCTTCTTGGTGCCTACAAACAGTATGGTTTCGCCGTTTGCAACGGACTCCTTAACAAAGTTGTAGGCCTCCTCTACCTTCTTTACGGTCTTCTGCAGATCGATGATGTAGATACCGTTACGCTCCGTAAAGATATACGGGGCCATTTTCGGGTTCCATCTGCGGGTTTGGTGTCCGAAGTGTACGCCTGCCTCCAGCAGGCTTTTCATTGAAATAACCGACATTTGAGTTCCTCCTTGTTTTTCCTCCCCGCAGCTGCATAATGCTCGCTAAGCTCACAAGGAGCACAGGCCGCGGGTGCGTTTTCCGTATAAGTATAAATAATATTGTCCTTCCTGTCAAGTATTTTCAGACAAAATAATGGCTTATAAGCGCTATGACCACCCCAAGCGCCGCTCCGGCCACCACCTGCAGCGGCGTATGTCCAAGCAGCTCCTTGAGTTTTTCTCCCGTGACCATTCTCCTGTGCTCCACCATCTCCACTATTTCGTTGAGCACCTTGGCCTGTTCCCCCGCCGCGCGCCGCACGCCGGTGGCGTCATACATTATTATTACCGCCAACACCAGCGTCACCGCAGTCAGCTCGCTGGTCCACCCCGTCCTCAGTCCCGACATCATAAACAGCGTCATAACCGTGGAGGAATGCGAGGACGGCATGCCGCCGGAGGCAAACATCAGCCTGAAATCCAGACGCCTTTCCTTTACAACCGCTATCAATATCTTTAACAGCTGCGCCGTGAAATACGATACAAAGCAGGTTACAAGTATTTTATTCTGAAAAATACCGAAAAAATCACTCATGCGCTTAGTCTTCCCGTTTTCAGTTTACTCTTTCAATAATAAAATGCGCAAGCTCGGTAAAAAATCCCGAGGCATCCATGTTTTTTATTATCCGGCAGGCCTGCTGTATAAGCTCGCGGCTTATCCGCCTTGACTCCTCCAGCCCGTGCAGCGACACATAAGTTACCTTGTTGTCCGCGGCATCGCTGCCGGTATTCTTGCCCAGCTTTCCGGCGTCCCCCACCACGTCCAGTATATCGTCCGCTATCTGGAAGGCCAGTCCTATCCTGCGGGCATATTCGTCAAAGCATGTAAGTTCTTCTTCTCCTGCGCCCGCTATCAACGCTCCCGCCTTGACCGCTCCCCGTATCATGTCGGCGGTCTTGTGTATATGTATGTATTCCAGCTCCTGCGGCGATATCTGCTTGCCCTCGCTCAGCACATCCTGCCACTGTCCCGCCACCATTGCGCGCGTGCCCGCCGCGTCCGCAATGGCCTTGGCCGCGGCCGCCGCGGCCGCCCTATCCTGCTCGCCCGCGCTTACAACGGCGTCCAGCATTATTTCAAATGCGTAGCTAAGCAGCGCGTCACCGGCCAGCAGAGCCCTCTGTTCGTCAAACATAACATGGCTCGTAGGCCGCCCGCGCCTCATGGTGTCGTTATCTATGCAGGGCATGTCGTCGTGAATAAGCGAATATGTGTGTATCAGCTCAATGGCGCAGGCAAACGGCAGAGCGCGCTGTCTGTCCCCGCCCAGCGTTTCGCAGGCCGCCAGCACCAAAGCCGGTCTCAGCCGCTTCCCGCCCGCCATTACGCTGTAGGACATTACCTCCTGCATATGCGGCGGCGTTATACCGTCCGGCAAAAACAGCTTTTTAAGCGCTTCATCGGTAATACCGGAATACTCCTTCAGTTTTTCACTGAGCATTGTAATACCCTGCCTTTCATTCTGCGCGCATCCACGCCCCGCAAACCGTCCGTGCGTCGGTGCGCCGGTGCGCAATATCCGTGTTTTTTCCGCTCCGGGGCTTAGTGCCGTGCTTTATTGCGCAAACTCGTCCCTTATCTGCTCTGCGGTCACGCCTTCGGCGTCCGCCCTGAGCACCTCTATCCTGCGCTGCCCGTCCTCCAGGAGCTGTCTGCACCTTTTTATAAGCTGCACCGCCTTTTCGTATGCCGCAATGGACTGCTCCAGCGTCAGGCTCCCGCGTTCCATCTCCTCCAGCACCGTCTGCAGGCTCTCCATGGCCTGCTCAAAGCTCATGCCGTTACAATCCGTCATTGTGTACCTCCGTCATCGTGTACCTCCGTTATCAGCGCCTGTGCGCTGCCGCTGTAAAATCTTATACTTACGCTGCCGCCCTTTTCCAGCTCCCCGGCACTGGTGACGCAGCGTCCTCCGGCGTCGTTTACCACCGAATATCCCCGTGCCAGCACCCGCAGCGGCGAAAGCGCATCTGCGGAGCGGCAAAGCTGTGCAAGCGCCGCCTGTCCCTGCGTGATGGTCTTTTCCATGCAGGCCGCCGCACCGGCGCTTAC
>JAQXIQ010000121.1 GCA_029007865.1 Bacillota bacterium | reverse complement strand
AACCTTTGCCGGAGCGGTCCGGGCTGAATATCTGATGCTTTATGCGGGGGGTATCGCCGTTTATTTTTACTGCGCGCCGGGCCTGTATTTCACACCACTTGCGCGGGATAAAGGGGTCGTTCCGTCGGAGCTGTTAAACACGGCGGTCGAGAACCGAAAGATGCTGGACAATGCCGACGATTTTGCGCTGCCGGCACTGCTGTGGCTGCAAACGGCCGACGGAATAGCCGTACCCTGCGTCAGACAGGCGGTAATGGCGGTTTCGTTTGAACAATCAGTTTTCAATGCTCTGTGCGCCGCTTATGACAACGGCTTATACGGAGTTATGGACAATAAAACCATTCATGTCGGTGCGGCTGAGCTGGACGGCGATAGCCAAAAAGCAACATTCAAGATTCTGAGCAATGAAAAAAATATAAATACCGACATTGTTCTACTTACAATGGGTCAGTTTTACCGGGATTTTTCCGTTGATATACGCAGTTATTTATACGCGCAGAACGCTAATATTACACTGATAAGCACCGAAAACGTAACGGACTACAATGACGTTGAGGGTTTTTTGCTTTCGTGCAGTACGCCGGATCAAAGCGGTCTGAGAACCGTAACAGAGGGTGTGCTGCTGGAGCATAGGGATGTTTATCTTTCTTCGGCGGATCACTGCCTGAGGCGTGCTTTAGAGTATTACGGATTAAAAGCTGCCCCTACGGAAGCTCTTGTATACGGCGTATGGGATGCAGGGCAGGAGCTTTGCGTCAGTATCTCCCGGGAATGCTCAGACATGCTTAAAAAGCTGGATTTCAGGCAGGAACAGCTGACGGTTTATTCGCTTGTGAATACCATGTGCGGGAACTTCGGATATTCAAGCATAAGAATACTGCTTGACGGTAAAACAGTGCGCTTTGCCGGCAACCACATAAATACGGAGCACGCACTGCATTTTGCGGCACTGGACAGTGAAGCGTCATGAACAGTAAAGAAAGACGTTCACCCTTCAATTTCAGATATCCGTTGATTATGTCGGCTGCCGCCATAGCAGGTATAGCTGCAGGAACATATCTTGAACTGTGGGCGGCGTTGACGGTTATGCTGTTTGCATCGCTGCTGTTTTTGCTGTATGTCCTGTTTTTCAAGGCCAATAAAGCGGCGGTTGTGCTGTTTGTTATAATCGGGGTTGTATTCTGCCTGTATTCCGATGCACTTTTAAGGCGTGCTGAGGAAAAGAGCGCTGTTTACGGCGGCTTCAGCGGAGAAATAACCGATTGCAGTGACGGCGGGGACAATACATGCAGAATGACGGTGCGGTGCAGTGTAAACGGTACCGAGGAAACTGTATCGCTGAATGTGCGTAATTGCCGGTATGGGCTTTATCGCTGCGGCGACTATATATATGTCGATGCGGTACTTTCTCCGCTTAAATGTAAGGAGAACGAATATTCCTTTGACAGCAGGAATTATTATCTGTCTCAGGGCGTCTTTTACACGGCATATGCTCAAGCGGATCAAATATCTGTTCTTGGACACAATGACAGCGTTATTTCGGTTTTCTGGAACGCAAGGGAGACCATTAACGCAAATTTGCACAGCGCACTCCCGGAGGAGGACGCCTCACTGATATCGGCAATGCTGCTTGGTATGGATGAGGGCCTCGCTCAGGAAGCGGCGGACAGCTTCCGTGATATAGGAGTGGCGCATATTTTCAGCGTTTCCGGCCTGCATGTGGGTATTATTGTTGCGGCGCTGAATACCTTTTTAATGCTTTGCTGGGTGGGCAGGAAGGCGCGATTTGCGCTTATCACGGCTTTTTTGGCGGCATATTGCGCGTTAACGTCATTTTCCCCGTCAATTGTAAGAGCCTCTCTTATGACTTTTATCATGCTTCTGGCGGGTGTTTTCAAAAGGAGATACGATCCTCTGTGCGCTCTCGGGGCAGCGGCGCTTGTGATCCTTGCGGTTAACCCTTACAGTCTGTATTCGGCAGGCTTTCAGCTGTCCTTTTTGGCGTGCATCGGTATAATTGCGTTCGGCAATATACTCAAGGTCAAAAATAAGGCTGCAAATTACTTTGTTTCTGCGGTAAATGTCACTCTGGCCGCGCAGCTTCCGTGCCTGCCGGTAATGGCCGGTACCTTCGGCAGCATATCCGTTATTGCGCCTGTTGCTAATATTTTTATTGTACCTTTTGCGAGCGCTGCGCTTGTTATGGCCTTGCCGCTTAGTATTATTGCCCTGATTATACCCTCGGCTTCCGTCCTTATGTCGGTGTTAAAGGTATTTACCTTTGTAATATACCGGATTACGGAGCTGTTTGCGTCAATGCCATTCAACGCCGTTTCAGTATCTGCCGCTTCTGCGGCGGTGACAATATGCTATTACGCACTGTTGATGTTTTCCTCCAGATATTATGCCGTAAAGATCAAAACCAAGCTCATTACCTGTGCGACGGCGGCGGTGCTGCTTGTCTGTTCGTGGGCAGGCGGGATACTGTTTACCCGAGATAACGCCCATGTCGTGTTTTTATCCGTAGGCAGCGGCGACTGTACCGTGGTAAGTGTGCAGGACGATTATTATGTAATAGATACCGGACCGGGCGATTATGCCGGAACGGGAATGAGCAACAGGGGCTACAGAGAACTTGAGCGGTACCTGAAGGGCAGAGGAGTAGGCGAAATAAGCGTCATCCTTACTCACGGGGATGCCGACCATTCCGGAGGGCTTATATGTATGCTGCGCAGCGGAGATATCAAAATCCGCCGGATATATTATAATCCCGTAACAATACAGAGCGACACCGTCAGAGAGGAGCTGGATAATTCCGGCTGCCTGACGGAGGTCTGGAGCGGCGACAGGCTCAATACCGACAGCGGACTTTGCTTTGATTTTTTATACCCGCTGTCCGATTCCGGAGAAGGGCGTAATGTGTCTGTTGCATTTATAATGAGCTACGGAGGCTGCAGGCTGCTTTTCTGCGGGGATAATCAGACACAGGACGGCGATGTTATATCGCAAATGAATGTCGGATGTGATATAATGCTGCTGCCGCATCACGGAAGTAAGGATACCCAGTCCGAAAAGCTGCTGGAAAGCGCCGCGCCGAGTACGGTAATAGTAAGCTCTGCGGACGAGGCCTCTGCGCCTCCCGGCGCATTTGTTACCGCGGTAAGCGGTCAGATAACAATAGATATCACGAAGGACGGCCGTTATACCGTAAAGGAGTACAGACATGAACAGAGATGAGCTATTCCAAAGCATCAAAGAAGGCAATATTAACCGCATTTATTTGTTTTATGGGCAGGAGACCTATATTATGGCCTCTGCAATTGATGCTATACGCCGCAGTTTAAGCGCGCAGGGTGCAGAGCCCGACTACATCAGCGTTGACGGCAGGAATGTTCCTGGCGAGCAGATAGTTGAGCTTTGCCTTACGGTCTCCTTTGTTTCCCCGTGCAAGCTGATAGTTGTGGATAACCTTCCTCAGCTTACGGCAAAGGATGCGCCTTCGGACGAGAGACTTCTTGAGTATGCGGATGCTCCGGACGATGATGCGGTGCTGGTTTTTACCTGTACTGCGGACGCGGTCAAAACCTCGCCGCTGTTCAAAAAACTGAGTAAACATGCTTGCGCTGTGGATTTTACTCCGCTCAGCGACAGGGAACTCGGTACTTTTATAAGGCGGGAGCTTAAAAAGTATTCCAAAAGCATTACTCAAGAGAATACCGAGTTTCTGATAAGCTATACCGATACAGAACTGAATAAGCTGCAATCCGAGTTAAATAAGCTTGCACTGGGAAGCGAACACGCGGATATAAGCAGGGAGGATATCGAAAACATAGTAACTCCCTCAAGAGACTATAAGATTTTTAAGCTTACCGATTATATATTTGACGGGGATACCGTACAGGCAGTACAGCTTACGGATCTGCTGCTTATGCAAAAAGAAGAGCCTGTATATATAATTGCGGTTCTGGCCAAAACCGTACACAACTGCATTATGGTAAAATCCATGAGAGGCCAGGGCATACCCGATGCGCAAATATGTGCAGGACTGGGTATTAAGGAGTTTGTGCTGGGCAAACTGAGCAGATATTGCAGAGGGTATTCCATGGAAAAACTGACGGAATGCGCAGGACAGCTGCTGGCAGCAGACGAAAAAATTAAAACCTCGTCGGTAAACCCCGGAGACTGCCTGACGGGTGCGGTTATGAGGATAAACGGTATTTTGAAAAGCAGCCGCTGAAAACCGGGGAAGAATTATCAGCGAAGAATTATAAAGCGAAGCATTTATAAAAAATACGGCCGGCGTTATGCCGGCCTGAACACGGATTTTGCTTCCTGTTAATGCTTCCCGGACGATTTGTCTCCGGGGAGCTTTTTTATCTGAAATCCGCCCACGGAACGGTTGAAATCAAGAACTACGGAAAGCGAAGAAACAGCGATTATCACGCCGGCAGCAACATCAAAGACGGTATTGAACAGGTTTAACTCGTCGGTATAGGTTGCAATGAAATCCAGCTGCAATCCGCGCACGGCCGCATAGACATAATCGGCCGCAAAGTTTGCCGCCGCAGCCCACAACAGGAATATAGCCGCAAATATCGCCTTGTCGCTTTTTTTCATACCCTTGTTAAACATGCGGAAGCCCAGCGCGGCAAGCAGACCCATGGGTATTCCGCCCAGGGCGGGCATGATGCCCAGATGGGCAAACAGTATATAAAATGCTGCGCCAAAAAATGAAAATGCGGCGCCTACCAGAAGACCTTTGATTCGCTGAGCCTTTGTAGAGGCGGTAAATGAGGAATTGGTGCCAAGGAGTGTATTGGCGCAGTCGCGGTGGAGCGGACAGTTGAAACCGTTGAGATTGTAACGCTGATCGGTCTGGCTTTTGCAGTATACGCAAATGTTTGGCTGGATGCCTTCCCGGGACAGCAATGCCGTAAGACTTCCAAGCACTTCGGCGATCGAGCTGTAAGCGGAGGATTCGGCATCAAAGGTTAGAACCAGAGCGGGATAAACATATTCGCAATCTGCGTTCACGGAGGAGGCAATGTCGGCAAGCAGACCGGCGTTATCCGCCGCGGAGGGCAGCTCAACGCTTATCTTAATCCCGCTATCGTCACTATATGCCGTCATGGCGTAATCCGATAAATTGAAAAAAACTCGTCCGTCCGCCGTTTGACCGGAGTATTCATCCTTTATCCAACGCAAAATTTCCTCTGACATGTGCCACCTCAAAATATTGTTTATTTTATTATAAAACATTATAAAAAAATAATCAACAAGAATAAAAAAACCCAACCGAAGTTGGGATAAAACTATGGCTGATAGTAAACCGGCAATAGCTGAACTGACTTACAGTACAGCCTTGGAAAGCTCGGCTTTTTTGCGGTTGGCCGCGTTTTTATGCATAATGCCTTTTGCAGCTGCTTTGTCTACAGCGCTTATGACCTGAGGAAGCATGGAAGCTGCAAGCTCCTTATTGCCCTCGGCAACGGCTGC
>JAQXIQ010000120.1 GCA_029007865.1 Bacillota bacterium | reverse complement strand
GCTTAATCAGGTGCTGCTTAACCTGCTGTCCAATGCAGTTAAATTCACCCCGCCCGGAGGTACAATATCGGTGCGCATAGCACAGCTGCATAACGCTCCGGAGGGCAAGGGTCTGTATGAAATCCGCGTCAAGGACACCGGCATAGGCATGAGTCAGGAATTTGCCGGGAAAATATTCGAGCCCTTCGAGAGGGAGAGAACCTCCACCGTAAGCAGAACGCAGGGCACCGGGCTCGGTATGGCAATTACAAAGAATATAATCGACATGATGGGCGGTACCATCGATATACATACCGAGCAAGGCAAGGGCACGGAATTTGTTATCCGCGTAGCGCTGAGGCTCCGGACGGAACACCGGAACACGGAAGAGATTAAGGAGCTGGAAGGGCTTAAAGCCCTGGTGGTGGATGACGACTTCAACACCTGCGACAGCGTCACCAAAATGCTGGTACAGGTAGGCATGCGGTCGGAATGGACGCTATCCGGGAAGGAAGCGGTTCTCCGGTCCAGACAGGCTATGGAGCTGGGCGACGCCTTCCACGCTTATATTATAGACTGGTGCTTGCCGGATATGAACGGCATCGAGGTTACACGCCAGATACGCAGTCTCGGGGACGATACCCCCATCATTATCCTGACCGCTTATGACTGGTCGGATATCGAAACGGAGGCCAGAGCCGCCGGCGTGACCGCTTTCTGCTCCAAGCCCATGTTTATGTCCGATCTTCGGCAATCCCTTCTGACTGCACTGGGACAACAGAAGGTCAGAACCGAAAAGGCTCTGCCGGACACCGGAGAAGCCGATGTATTCAGCGGGAAGCATCTGTTGCTGGCAGAGGATAACGAGCTTAATATGGAGATTGCGACAGCGATTCTGAGCGAATACGGTTTCCGGATCAGTACGGCGAAAAACGGCGAAGAAGCTGTGGAAAAAATAGCCTCTTCGGAGCCGGGAGACTACGATCTGATACTGATGGATATTCAGATGCCTATTATGGACGGTTACGAAGCTACACGGAGAATCCGCGCGCTGGATAATCCGGCGCTCTCCGGCATCCCCATACTGGCCATGACCGCAAACGCCTTTGACGAGGACCGCAAGGCTGCCGCCCGGTGCGGAATGAACGGGTTCCTTTCCAAACCAATTGATATTGAGGAGCTGCTGCAGACCTTGCAGGTAGTTCTCGGCGTGCGTTAAGCCGCTAACTGAAAAATGCCCTCCATGAGGAGCTTTCCGATACAAAACGGCTTGCAGGAGCCGTTTTGTGTTTTTCCGCCTATTACTTCCGGGCGCGGTTTTTTGTTTGCCTGCCGGTTGCTCAAAGCGGCAAAGCTTACGGCCTCCGGCGTGCAAGCCGCGGCAGTAAAACGGCATTTATCGCGCCTGCATACACACCTTTGACGAAAGTCAAATATAAATGATTGTTGTCTTAAAAACGCAGGATATTTTACATTTCTGACGAATCTTTGTTATAAAATACACATACTAAATTCACATGGCCGTTCTGTCCCTGTATCTTTATCCCGAACTTAATAATCTACAGGAGGATTGTTTTGTATGATACGAATACTGATTGTTGAAGATGAGCCTCCGATATCGGGCCTTATCCGAATGAATCTGAATAGAAACGGATATGAATGCGATGTTGCCTTTGACGGAGAACAGGCCGCCGACAAAATAGAACAAAACCGCTATGACCTTATACTGCTGGATATAATGCTGCCCAAAATTAACGGCTATGAGCTGATAGATTACATTCGGCCGCTTGAAATACCGGTTATTTTTATCACGGCAAAAAACGACCTGCAGGACAGGGTCAAAGGTCTTAAGCTTGGCGCGGAGGATTATATCGTCAAACCCTTTGAGATAATAGAGCTGCTTGCCCGGGTTGAGGTGGTGCTGCGCAGATATAAAAAAACCAACACCGTGATAAATATAGAGGATGTCTCCATTGACACCGAAGCCCGCCGCGTTACCAAAAACGGCGTTCCGGTCGACCTTACTATAAAGGAATACGACCTGCTCCTGCTGCTTGTGCGCAATCCGGGCATCGCACTGTTCCGCGAGACCCTGTTTGAGCGTGTATGGGGGTATGACTACATAGGGGAAACCCGCACTCTGGATTCCCATGTTCAGCGTCTGCGCAGAAAGCTGGGGTGGGAGGACAAAATTAAAACCGTTTATAAAATAGGCTATCGTCTTGACCTGAAAAACGGTAACGGGCAAAAGTCATGAAGCTCTATACAATGGTTTTCTGCTGTATCATCACGGTAATATGCGCATTTACCGCTTTCGGGCTGGAACGGCAGTACGGTCAGATTATTGAAAAAAGCACCGACGAATGCCTGAAAAGCGCCCAGTACAATCATGCCCTTAAAACATCCGAGCTGGAATCCAGGCTGGTTTTTATACGCGCAAAGTATAATACTCTCCCCTCAACAGGCGAGATTGTCGCTTATGCCGCGGATTGCACTCTGTATGATAAAGACGGAAATCTGCTCTGCGGAAATACGGCAATGCCGGAATTCCCGCAGGACGGAGAAGTTCTGCTAAAATCCGAAGGCAACACGGTCGCAGCGGCCAGCCGGCTTTCAAACGGTATGTATATAGTCACCGAATACTATTCCGGTTTGGAGGATATGCGCGCGGGGCTTTCCCGGCAGCTAAAACTCTTTTGCGCTCTGACGGTGTGCTGCTGTATACCGGTATTTGCCGCAGGGCTGGTGGCGGTATATCTTTCACGCAGGCGTCTTAAGCGCGGCATGAGAGCCGCAGCCGAAGGAGACTATTCGGTCAGAATATCCGGCTGTGAACTGGCGGACGACTTCAACGCTATGGCGCAGGCAGTAAGCGATAATGTGGTGCAGGTCAACAAAGCCGCGGCGGCGCAGCATGATTTTGTGGCGAACTTTTCCCATGAGCTCAAAACTCCGCTTACCGCCATTATAGGCTATGCGGATCTTTTGCGCTCCGCCGAGCTGGACGGAGAGGACGCTTTTATCGCCGCCTCCTACATATTCAGCGAAGGCAAGCGCCTGGAATCCCTGTCCCTTAAGCTAATGGATATGATAGTGCTGGACAAGCAGGAATTCCCGCTGCGTCCGCTGCCTGCGGGAAAACTGCTGCAGCACATTGCCATTACGGTGCGCCCCATGCTCAGCACCGCCGAGCTCTCACTGGAATTCCATGCGGCGGCTTCACGCATTGAGGGCGACCGCGACCTGCTGACAACCCTGATAATGAACCTGCTGGACAATGCCCGCAAGGCCTCGGAAAACGGCGGCAAAATAATACTGCGCGGCACGGTGGAGGGTGACCGCTACCGCGTAAGCATACAGGACTTCGGCCGCGGCATACCGCCGGAGGAGCTGGGGCGAATAACCGAAGCCTTCTATATGGTGGATAAATCCAGAGCCCGCGCACAGCACGGCGCCGGACTCGGGCTGGCTCTGGCACAGCGCATTGCCCTGCTTCACGGCTCGTCTCTTGAGTTCAACAGCCAGCCCGGACAGGGCACCGAGGTGTCCTTTACGCTTAAAAGAATCCCAAAACCCAAGGAGGCAGCAGAAAATGAAAAAAAGGACCGTGCTTGAGCTCTCTGCAGTCATACTGGTGTCCGCTGTCCTGATGGTGCTTTCGGTTATGGGTGCTGCTTACATCCTTCCAAAGGGAGACATTACCGTAAACCTAACCTCCGAGCCGCACCGGGATGCCGAGCTGTCATACTGCGAGCGAAGCGGCATGTTTTTCCGTGCTTCCCGCTCCGGCAGCAAGCTGCACCGCAACCCGGAAAGCGGCGGCTTTCACGCCTCGTATGAACAGGCGCAGAATGCCGCGTCCGGAATAACTCAGATGCTCTTGGGCCAGTATCCCGTCATTGACAATACAAAGAAGTATGAGAAAAATACGTATGAAAAAACCGCAAATACCAGTGCGGCTTATACACAGGCTCCGGATTTTGAAGACTGCTACCTTGAATTTGCGACTTATAACCACTATAACGGAGCGGTCATGGATATATGGATATCTGTCTGCGACGACTACCGCCGCAGGGGTCTATCCGTATATACCGCAATGGACGGCTCAACCCTGGAGCCCTATTATATAATTACGACCTCCTACTTCATTTTTGAGCCGGACAGTTATCCAGAAAGTGCCGCCTGGGGATTGCACGCCTTTGCCGCCGCCTTAGGCATTGACGATGCCGGGCTTAAAGACGAGCCCGGACTCAGAGAACGGCTGGCCGCGTCGCCCAAGCTGCTGCCCAGTCCCGCCGGGGACTGGCCGGTAAAAGCGTGCATAATAAGCGCCTGCCTTTCCTTTGAGGAAGGCGGAGGCAAGGTTTATATTATAAAATACACCTATCCCGAAACAGGCTCTGAGATCATTTTTTCGGTAAACGATTCCGCACTGGAGTGGGCGCTGAAAGACTGACGCTAAACCGTTTTTACCCCTGCATCTGCGTAAATAAACGGGTATTTCCCGGTTTATTTTACAAATATGACGCATTTTTTCAAGGCTGTTGACACAATCGCGGTATACAATACGCACTGCTGAGGCTGTGAAATAAAAGCTCACGCAATACAACAGCAAACCGGAGAAAACGCAATGACTGACAATTTCAACAGACAGCGCAGGCTGCAAAAACTCAAGCGCCAACGGATACGCCGAAACGCCGCAATAATCTTTACCATACTGTTGACAGGAACCGTAACCGTGACCCTCACTGTTTTTCATTTGAGCGGATCGGTATCAACTGGCGGCGTTCCTTCAATACTTCCGGCGCTTTCCCCGACGGCGGTTTCGGATGAACCCTCCTCGAGCCCCACCGTTACCGGAACAAAAAAAGAATATATAAGTCCCGCGCCCGGGGTGTCCTCCACTCCCCTATGCACCCCGGCAGCGGATTTCAACGCTCTTGTAAATGCCGCCGGAAATACTATAGCCTCCAGATTTCTTGTGCCGGAAGGCTGGGAAAGAGTGTCCGCCGAGCCCGGAAGCTTTGCCGAATACCTGCGCTCACTTCCGCTAAAGCCGGACGGAACAAAGCTGTTATACTGGGATGGGCGGGAACACGATATTCCGGCGCACGCAGCGGTGCTGGAGATGAAAATGCCTAAAAAGTACGAGCAATGCGCAGATACGGTAATACATATATATTCCGATTATCTTTATAAAACACATCAGTATGACAAGCTGAGCTTTACCTTTAACAACGGCTTCGTGTGCGATTTTATTCACTTTACGCAAGGATTTCGCCCAAACAAGGATAAAAGCGGCTGGGAGACGGGCGATGACCACTGGACAGGCACCGACAGGCGGGTATACGAGGTATATCTGGACTATGTGTTTCTGTATGCCAATACCGCGTCTCTTTATAAATACAACCTGACAGCCGTGGAATATGACGATCTGTCCATAGGCGATATGTTTATTGTGCCCGGATTCCCCGGTCATGTCGTAATTGTCGCTGACATGATAATAAACAAAGACACCGGAGAAAAGCGCTTTATAACGGTTCAGGGCAGTATGCCCGCAGTACAGGCCCATGTAATGATGAATGCCGAAGAACCGCTTTTGTCACCATGGCAGAGTGCGGAATACTATGACGGTTATTTTGTAAGCGCGACATACTGGGGCTGTCCGCTTGGCAATATCCGCCGTTTCCGTTAAACCTTTTGCTTTTTCATTACTCCTCTTTATGGCGCTCCCGTGTTTCGGGGCGCCTTTTTCGGGCTGAATGACCTCAATAAGTATTTACTTGGACGCTGCGAAATGTTATAATAAACAAGAACGTGCCGGAATAAGCGGCATTTATATCACACTTTACAATACGAAAGGAAGCTAACGCTGCAGGAGAATAAAATGGATCTGGCTGAAACCTGTGCCGAGTGGGTCTGGGCGGAGAACACCGGCGAAAATATCTACGCCGATTTTATAACGGATTTTATACTAAGCGATACCGCTGCCCAGGCGCAGCTGCTTATCAGCGCGGACAGCGATTACGCGCTTTATATCAACGGTGCATTCGCAGACGCCGGACATTATGACGATTTCCCGGACAAACGCACTTTTGACAGCATAGATGTTTCCCGTTTTCTCAAAGCGGGCAAAAACCGCATTGCGGTGCTGGGCTATTATCAAGGAAGAGCCTCGCACCAGTATTATCCCGGAGAGCCCGGAATAATATTCGCGCTTATGCTGGATGACCGTTGCGCAGCATGCAGCGGCAGGCATACCAAGGCCAGGCCGGATGCGGTATATAAAAGCGCCGGGGTCCCCACCGTAACCGGCCAGCTGGGCTTTACCTTTGAGGCAGACGCCGGGCGCGACGACGGATGGTTAAACCCGGATTATGACGCATCGGCCTGGGGAAATGCGCTTATTCGCAGCATTGACAGACTGCTGTCTCCCCGTCCGACGGAAAAACTGCTTTACAAAACTCCTCCTATCTGCCGTGTAGCGGCTCAGGGCAGATACCTGCGCAGAAATCAGTTTCCGACCGTTGCGCAGACCATGTTCAACGATTACCTTTCACCGCTCCGCCCCGGCGAATTGTTTGACGGCGGCATTGAACAACTGCCGTTTTCCTGCAAAGCCTGTATCGGAAAAGAGCCCGTCGCCTTAAAGCCCTCCGCCTTTGACGGAGCGGACGGAGTGTACCTTGTGCTTGATCTGGGGCGTGAAGAGGCCGGCCTGTTTACAATGGATATTCAGGCAGACGGCGGCACGGTATTTGATATAGCGTGGGGGCAGCACCTGGACGATCTCAGGGTGCGCAGCTTTGTAAACCGCAATTTTGCGGCGCGCTATATCGCCCGTTCCGGGCGGCAGCAATTCATGTTCCCGTTTAAGCGTCTTGGGGCAAGATATCTCCAGGTACATATAAACAGACCTGCGGTGCTATACTCTCTTACCGTTATTCCCTGGGAATATCCCGTAGCGCACAAGGGCGCCTTTAACTGCTCCGACAGCCTGCACAACAGGATCTGGGAGGTTTCCTGCCGCACTCTGGAGCTTTGTATGCATGAACATTACGAAGACACGCCGTGGCGCGAACAGGCGTTTTATGTGGCGGATTCGCGCAATCAGGCGCTTTGCGGCTACTACGCATTCGGAGAGTATAGATTTCCGGCCGCATGCTTTGAGCTGTATCAGGGGGCCTTTGAAGGGCCGCTCTATGCCGATATATGCGCTCCCAGCAAAAGCGGCTTATGTATTCCCTCCTTCGTGCTTTTGTGGCCGCTTACCGTTTATGAGCAATACCTTTACTCCGGCGACGCCGAAACCGCGAAAAAAACATGGCCGCGCATAAAGGCGCTGGCCGAGGAGCTGCTGCTACGTACAAATAACGGCCTGATGCCTACTCCGGGGCAGCACGGAATGTGGAACTTTTACGAATGGGCAGAGGGGCTGGGAGGAGACATGAACTTCGGGCCCGACCGTGAGATTTCCCGCTTTGAAGCACCTCTGCAGCTTTTTGCCCTGCAGGCGCTGCTGGCGTCCGCCAAACTGGCGGATGTCGTAGGCGCAGACGGCAAGCGCTATCTTGAGCGCGCGGAAACACTGCGCACGCTTATAAACCGGGCATTTCTGCACCCGGACGGCGTATATGCCACTTTCCTTGACGGCGAAGCTCAGAGTCATTTCTGTCAGCTTACACAGGCGCTGGCGCTGCTGTTGGGAGTAGTGCCGGAGCATATGCAAAGCAGCCTTCGCGACAGGCTTTTATCCGATGACGGTTTGATACCCACCACCCTTGCCTATTCTCTTTTCAAATATGAGGCTCTTCTTTCCGGCGGTGAAAAATATGCCCGTCCCGTATTTGATGAGATCGGCGAAAAATGGGGATATATGCTGTACCACGGCGCAACCGCCTTCTGGGAAACTCTTACCGGCGCCGACGACTTTGATTTCGCGGGCAGTCTGTGCCACGGCTGGTCGGCCGTGCCGCTGTATTTATATATGCGCTACTGTCTGGGAGTGCGCCCCGTGCAGCCCGGATTCCGCACCTTTGATGTGCTTCCTGTTACCCCGTTCAAGACCGCTGAGGGTGATATCCCCACTCCGCACGTGATAATCCATGTTAAGGTTAACAAGACGCCGGATAATATGGATATAAGCATCCGGTGCCCCGACGGCACAAAATGCAGGCAATCGTGCGGCAACGGCAGTATCAAAGAGTTTGCCTTCCCGTCCGCTCTCCGTTGACCTTTCCGTCAAAACAAACAGCGGCCGCCGGTTTTCCGTGCATCACAACTGCGGCCACTCATTTTCCGTCCGGCACATCAGAGGCGCGCACTTTCCGACCGGTTCGGCTTTGCCGTTGCGGTTTTGCGCATTAAAAGCCCGTGAATGATTTTGCCGTGCGGATTCGCTCCTGCGCCGCAGTCTTGCGCGCTGAATAGCGTCAGGTTTGCAGCATTTCAGTGCCGGCAAGCCCTAAAAAACCGATTTCAGAACAGTATGTTACAGAATATTGCATTATTTTTCATTTAAGCTTGTAGTATATGCTATTCTGTGATATTATTATATGGATAATAGCAGTAATATTCGCTTATTATATTGCCGTATTACATTCTACGAGGTGTTTGAAATAAAAAAGAGATTAAGCTTCAATACGATCACCATGCTTTCCTGCGCCGTAATAGCGGTACTGTTTCTGTCGGTACTGGTATATATCGGTGTCTTTGAGGGCAATGCGGTCTTTGGCTCCCGCAGTTTTTCTTCGTATTTTGCAGTGCGGGATTATACCTGCGATGTTATCCGGGACGAAGCCGCTCCGGCAGGTGTATATAAACAATATAGCTGGACTCTGGGGCCGGAGATCGGCGACGGCAATGATACTCTGGCATTTTATCTGGTACACACATATGCCGAGGTAAGGATAAACGGTGAGCTCGTATACAGCCTCTACCCCGACCCGGACAACACCGTTGGTCACTCTACAAGCAGCAACTGGGCTCTTATCCCGCTTAAGCCGTCGGATATGGATAAGGAAGTCGTGGTTACTATTATCCCCGCTTATACCGAAGTAATACATCGCAATGTGCAGTTCATGATAGGTTCCCGCTTTCAACTCATTTGGGACTGCATCAAACATGACATCCCTCAGCTTGTGCTGTCTTCCCTTTGCATATTTATCGGCCTGTTGGTAACTCTCACTCAGCTTATCATCAACATCAGGAGGAAACACACCACTTTTGATATGTTATTCCTGGGTGTTTTCACCTTCCTTATAGGTTTGTGGCGCATCACGGATATGCGCATTTCCCCTTTGCTGTTTCCCTCAAACACCATGGCTTTGGGCTACATAGCCATCGGTACGCTATTTATACTGCCCATACCTCTGCTGCTGTTTATCAAAAGCCGGTTCTCGGGCAGCGCCGAAAATGTCATGCTGGCGTTTGTCTTTGCAACCTGCCTGTCCAGTCTCGCTGTAATGCTCTGTCAGCTTACAGGAATAGCGGAATTCAAGCAGACGCTGATAGTGGCGCATATTATGATGATAGCGGATATCCTGGCCATACTTTTTGTATCGGTAATATACAGACGCCAGGTATGCAAAAAGCTGTACTGGCTGCTTGTGATATCCCTTGCCCTCGGTGCCCTGTCCGACCTTATATGGTATTACTTAAACGATTCCTCCTCCGGAATCCTGTTTACCGTATGCGCCATACTGATTTATGTCATTGTGCAGTTCTTTGACTACCTCGCAACTGTTAACAAAAAGATGCTGACCGACGCCAATACCGGCCTGCTTAATAAAAGGCGCTGGGATGCGCTTATGGAGGAAAACCGCAGCATCGCCCGTCCGACCTGCATTATCATGTTTGACCTTAACAACCTGAAAAGTGTCAACGATAGCATTGGGCACAATGCCGGCGACAGAATAATTGCTGATTTTGCGTCCATTCTCAGAAAGGCCATGCCGCAGAGTGCATATATCTGCCGTTGGGGCGGGGATGAGTTTACCGTGCTGTTTACCGACACAACCAAAGCGGAGATAACAAGCGTTATAGCTTCGGTTAAAGCCAAAGTAAACGCATATAACGACGCCGGAGCCCAGCCCAGGATACATTTTGCGGTAGGCTATGCCCTATCCGCCGATTTCCCCGGTCTTTCGCTGCAGGAACTCTTTGAAAAGGCGGACAAAAATATGTACCGCGACAAGCAGCTTTGGTATAAAGAAAACGGCATCAAATAGTTTTCTTCGTATTCAGTCCAAATGACCGGAGCCGTTATAGCTGTTATAACGGCTCCGGCCCTTTGTATTTGTAGTCTAACGTTTACAGCGGCGTAATAAATGCCGGACTAATAACCGCTGCAAACTATAACGCATTACATTTAATATTCCGCAATGCAGTCGGGTCTTTTCTAACGCTAATACCGCAATATTCTCGCATGTGCATATCTTCATAATATCAGTTGTTCCGTTATCTTTTGAGCTGTCAGTATGCGCTTACCTTGTATGTATTTATCCTGCACCGGCAATCACGGGACAGCCCGGCAGCCGAAATAAAAACAGGCTGCCTCGCGCCGAGCGGGGCAGCCTGCATTATGATATTTTTTACGAGACCTTTTTAAGCCTGTAAGTTGCCGTTTCCCCTATCTGGAAAACATTGAAGGCAATATCGAAGGTATCATTGTCCGGATTAAAATAAACCTGCCAGTAATCGTTGCCTTTGACCGACTGATCCACCATTGTTTCGCTGCCGTCACCGGCGACCTTGAACAGGCGGTAGCCGCTGTAGGAGTCCAACCCCTTAAATACCACCGGCACATAACCTATTCCGCCGCCGACGGTGATCTCCGCTGCGATTTCCTCCCTGACAGTCTGAACCGTTGCCGGATAGGTACCCAAAATCTCGCCCTTTGCCGCCTGCAGCGTGATTTTGCCGTCCTGAGCATACCGTCTCATAAGCTCGCCGTTTCCGAAAACGCTTTCGTCCAGGCTGTTGATATACGGGCTTGTACCTATGTATTCCGTCTTGACCTGAGGCGTTATGACATATTCCACAGTACCTTCAAAGGTGCTTCCGGCTTTAATTACGCCCTGGTCCGCCACCTCCTTGGGCACGGACAGCTCAGCGGAAAGGTTCGTGCAGTAGTTGTTTGTAATATAGAACGACAGTACCGGATCGGTATAGGTCTTTCCGTTAAAGACGGCATTGTAATCCCTTACCACCATGCCTTTATCGGCATTGCAGTGCTGGTCGTTAAAGCCGTACTGATAAACCCAGACGCAGTCTCCGCTCATCTGAACATACTGCTTTAGATAGCCCCAGTCGGTACCCTCGGCCGGAACCTCCAGAACCTCCTTCTGTCCGTTCTCGTCGCCGTAAGCCAGATGGGTAAAGCGCAGTCCGTTATAATTATCGGCACCCAGGGAATAAAGGCTTATGCGGTTAAACTCCGTATCCTTGAGGAAGCTGTATTTAACCGTATTGATCATTTTGGCATAATCGTTGCTGCGAGAAATGGTAACCGTTAACTCGGCATATACTGCGCCGTTTTCAAGATAGCCCGCAATCTTCATCTGGCTTACATTGGGGCCCACAACCTTGACTGTAATCTTCTGAGTGCGTATGCTGCGGTACCCTGCTTTATCAAATATACTGATCCAGTCACCGCCTCCGGCTCCGCCGCCGGGGGAAGTAAACAGAGGACTGGAGTCGTCTATAATGCTCCTGCCGCATCCGCGCTCCGGGTCAAAGCCGAAGGTTTCTCCGTATCCGGTCGAAGAGCCAATGGATGCCGACATCCACCACTGGTTGCCGCCCCAGCCTACCAGACACATCTGCGCTATGCTGGAGGCATAAGTCTCACCCCAGCAGGAAAAAGCACAGACAAAGTCATAGCTTACGCTTCCTCCCGCAGGAACATCCAGATAGACATAGCAGTTTACCCAGCACGAGCCGTATAGCACATCGCTATAGGAAATATAGTTATGCGGATTGCGCGAATACTGCACCGCAATTCCGGTGGGCTCATTGGTCTTGGGGTCCACAAGCATCGGGCTCATACCCCATAAGCCGTAATTGGCATACGGATATATCAGACGCTTTTTGAAGCACAGCGTTACCCGCACATCCCTGTCAGAAGGATTGGCAATGGTAAAAGGCGTACGCTCGTATGCCGTGCGGTTGGCCTCAACGGAATAATCGGTAAAGTCAGAGGAATTGGGCATCTGTATTTCGTGAGCGCCGGTCAGTGCGTTTTTCTCTATCAGGGCATCGCTCTCCTTGGGCTCGGTATTCCTCGCGGTTATATTAACCCTCTGTGATGCATAATAATCCAGCACACAGTTTTCACCCAGCTCCATGCCCGGTATTATAACAAAGGAAAAACCGCACCACTTATGTTTGTATATTGTCACCGGAGCGTTTACCGTGACGGTGGAGCCCTCCCGAGTCAGAGTGGCCTGGCTGTCCTCCGGCAACACAAAAGCCACACTCTGGCCGTCCTCGCGGCGGAGTATTATTGCCTTGCCGTCGCAATAAACCGATGCAATGGAATAAGATTCATCCAGCGAAAGGGAAAAAGACAGCTCGACATCGGCTTTCTTTATTTCGGAGGTCTTGGCGTCATAGGTAAAGGTCAGATAATCCGATACGCAGGCAAACTCGGCTCTTGCCGTGTATTCATCGCTGTCTCGGTAAATCAGCTGCATTATATCAAAGCGCTGCATATAGGTACCGCTGCTGATTATTCTTACCGCATTGGTTACTCCCGCACCCTCCTGTGCCGGAGAAGACATGGGATAGGCATCGTTATGTACATAAGAAGCGGCGTAAACCGTATCGGTATAATCCCCCGCTTTAATGCCGTAAACGGTATCCTTGACCGCAGGCAGCGCATCCACAGCCTCATTTGTGCCCGATGCCACCTCGTCGCGGCTGATACCGCTCAGTCCGCCCATATTTTTGAGCTTTCCGGTACGCGCATCCAGCGTAAAACCGTAGTTACCGGTCTGCACATAAGCATTTCTTTTGGCGGAACCTATACCGTAATCCCACCAGAAATAAGTGTAATCGCTCCCTTTTTGGCGCAGTTCCGCCTGAGAAAGAGGAGTATCCGTTCTTGTTGGCATTTCGCTGCTACCTCCCGTTGCCGTAGGGCCCTCACAGGCACAAAGCGCAAGTGTAAAGCATGCGCAGGCAACAGCCGTCAATTTTTTCAGGTCCATAAAGCTACATAAAGCCAGCCGCGGCGCGAACGCACCGGACAGGGCTTTTTCCTTACTGCACAGCATGATCCGTTATGTGCCGTGCAAAGGTCTCCTTTCTTTGTGGTATTGTTTTTTCGAGCCGCCGGGTACTTCAGCCTTCCGGCACATATCCCGAAATCGGAATTTATACTATTATACAGTAAGCTATTTATTATTTCAATGCACAAAACAATCCAAAAAATGCACGATAATAGCGTCAATAATTTACATCGGAAACGCATTCAGCGCAAAGGCTGTGCCTTTGCGCTGAATAAATACGCTTATATCTATATAAAAATCCATATCAGAACGCAGAATATTTTGCGTTGCATCCGGTTTTGCTCAGTCCGCATCCTTTTTACCCGCATTCATAGCGCGCATGGCGTTAAGCACCGCAAGCACGGATACTCCGACGTCGGCAAAAACCGCCGCCCACATATCCGCAATGCCCAACGCTCCCAGCACCAGCACCGCCGCTTTGACTATCAGGGAGAACACTATATTCTGCCGGGCTATCGCCATCGTCTTTGCGGCTATGCTTACCGCCTGGGGCAGCTTGGAAAGCCTGTCGTTCATTATTACAACATCGGCCGCCTCAATAGCTGCGTCGCTGCCCAGCTGTCCCATTGCTATGCCTATATCCGCTCTTGCCAGCACCGGAGCGTCGTTTATGCCGTCTCCCACAAACGCCACGCTGCCTTGTTTATCCTTTTTGGCAAGCAGATCCTCCAGAACGCTAACCTTATCCTGAGGCAAAAGCCTTGCGTGAATCTCGTCTATACCCAGCTTGCCGCCTATTTCGCCTGCGGTTTCGTCGTTGTCGCCGGTAAGCATAACCGTTTTTATGCCCATTTTGCGCAAGCGGCCTACCGCCTCCGCGCTGTCCGGCTTAAGACTGTCCTTTACCGTTATACTTCCAAGCAGCCTGCCGTCCCCGCAGACAAACACCGTTCCGGCCTTGTCGGTTACCTCGCCTGCTCCCTCACGGCGCATAAGCTCCGCCGAGCCTACCGCAACCCTGATGCCGGCCACCGTGGCCGTAACCCCGCCTCCGGCATGCTCTTCCGCATTATCCGGAGCCTTGGCAAGCGCGCACTTTTCCGTGATGGCGCGGGCTATCGGGTGCGTGGAATAGTATTCGGCGCACGCAGCCAGATACAGCACCCTGTCAGAATCTCCGTCCCGTGCCTCTGTCTGCGTTACCTCAAAGCTGCCCCTTGTAAGTGTTCCCGTTTTGTCAAAAGCAACGGTTTCCAGGCGCGAAAGCGCATCCAGCCAGTTGCCGCCCTTTATCATAATGCCGGATTTTGCGGCCGCTCCCAGCCCGGAAAAGAATGTAAGCGGCACGCTTATGACCAGAGCGCATGGGCAGGACACCACCAGAAATACAAGCCCGCGGTGTATCCAGTTTGCCCATTGTCCGTCAAAAATCGGCGGTATAATCGCAAGCAGCAGCGCAAGCCCTACCACGGCAGGAGTATAATAGCGCGCAAATTTGGTAATAAAGTTTTCGGTGCGCGCCTTTTTATTGCCGGCGCTCTCCACTAACTCCAGAATACGGTTGACCGTTGAGCCCTCAAAATCCCCGGTAACTCTCAGCTTGATCACTCCGCGCAGGTTTATGCAGCCGCTTATAACGCTCTGCCCTACGGCAACTTCTCTGGGCAGGCTCTCACCGGTAAGCGCCGATGTGTCCAGCACGCATTCGCCCTCGATGAGCTCCCCGTCAAGCGGTACGCGCTCTCCGACGCGCACCAGTATAATGTCGCCTTCCGCAACATCGTAAGGATCCACAGTTTCCTCGCTCCCGTCCGGGCGCAGCACGCACGCCGAATCGGGACGCAGTGACAGCACAGAGGAAATGGAGCGCCGTGATTTTTCCACCGCCATGTCGTTAAACAGCTCTCCTATCTGATAAAACAGCATTACCGCTGCGCCCTCGGGATAATCTCCTACCGCAAACGCGCCAAGCGTGGCAACCGTCATAAGAAGGTTTTCGTCCAGTATCCTGACCCTGAACAGGTTTCTGAAGGCTTTATAAAGCACATCAAAACCGACGATCAGATATGCAGGTACAAACAGCAGCAGGCTGAATGCTCCCTCAAGCGGCAGCACAAGCCCCAAGACAAACAGCACTCCTGCTGCCGCAATCCTTAATATTTTCTTTGTCTCCTCTTTCATGGCTGACAAATTCCTTTCCAAGCAGGCTTATGCCTGGGTTTTTGCCGAATCCCCGGCACGCTCACCGCAAATGATATATATCCGGCTTTGAGCGCTTCAATACACTTCATGCCCGATCATTATATATATGCGCAAATGCACATTTACACATTTATATATACTTATAAAACTTTTTACTTGGTCTGCCGCATACATCGCACTTTTTACAATGCCCGGCACGCCGTACGGCGCTCAGAATGTCGTATCCGGATTTACCCTGCTTATTCTCCGGCGTACCTCTGCAATAACGGCTGCCGTTATATCGCCCTCCAACACCATTCTGCAGGTCATGAAGCTTATTGACACATCGTCAATGCCCTCTATGCCCCGTATGCTTTCCTCCATGAGCGCGGCGCATGTCGCGCAATCCAGGTTTTTAAGCGTATATGTTCTTTTCATTATGCTTCACCGCCTTTTAATTTTATTGCAATTCTATCGGAAATCTATTCGCATATATGTTCCATTCCCTGGTCCACAATGGTCCGGACATGAGCGTCCGCCAAAAAATAGATAATGCTCTTGCCCTCCCGGCGGCTTTTTACAAGCCTGCTGTTTTTGAGCACCTTGAGCTGATGCGATATGGCTGATTGCCCCATATTGAGAAGCTGAGCTATATCGCAGACGCACATCTCGGACTGGAAAAGCACATAAAGTATTTTTATGCGGGTACTGTCCCCAAATACCTTGTACAGTTCTCCCAGGTCGCAAATAAGGTCTTCATCCGGCATGGAGCTTCTGACCGCATCCACTATGTCCTGATGCACTTTATAAACCTCGCAGCATTCATCGGCCATAAATTATCACCCTTTCATAGTTTCATTTGAACATCAATTCATATATTCATTATATTATATCCTTTCAATATGTCAAGCGGAATTTAATATTTTCGTCGTAAATCATGGATTTTGCTCATAAGACGGCATATATTGTTTCATCGGGGCAGCGGCGCTCTGACAGCACCGATACCCTGAGACAAAACAGTCCACATATAGAACGAAAGGTGATATAATTTATGCTGTCATTTTTAAGCAGACTGACTCCTGCTATGCAGGCACTGCTTGCAACAATATTTACATGGGGCGTTACGGCCTTGGGCGCAGCGCCGGTTTTATTGCTCAGGAAAACAAACAAGACCGTTATGGATTCCCTGCTGGGCATGGCGGCAGGCGTAATGCTGGCTTCTTCATTTTTCTCGCTGCTCTCTCCGGCCGCAGAGATGTCGCTCTCCCTGGGCATAGCCCCATGGCTGCCCATGATTACAGGCTTTTTAGGCGGCGGTATACTGCTCTATGCAGGCGATTTTATTTTTGACAGATTGCTGCAGCGTGCATCAAAGAGCAATGTGCAATCCTCAAAAAAGAGAACCGCGCTTCTGATATTTTCCATTACTCTCCACAACATACCGGAAGGCATGGCTGTAGGCGTGGCCTTCGGCTCGGCGTCACTGGGTCTGGACGGCGCTACCGTTGCGGCAGCCTGTCTGTTAGCGCTGGGAATAGGGCTGCAGAATTTCCCGGAAGGGGCTGCCGTTGCACTGCCTCTGCGCGCCGAGGGCTATCCCCGCGGAAAAGCCTTTTTTATAGGGCAGCTTTCCGGAATCGTAGAGCCCGTTGCCGGGGTTTTCGGTGCGTTGCTGGTTCTCTCTGCGCGTTCGCTCCTCCCCTATCTGCTCTCCTTTGCTGCCGGCGCAATGATATATGTTGTGGTAGGAGAACTCATCCCGGAAAGCCAGACCAACAAAAACAAAAGCCTTATGGCGATATTTACACTGTTGGGGTTTTCCGTAATGATGCTGCTGGATGTGGCGCTGTCCTGAGCTTATATAACGGCGCTGTCCTGCGCTTATGTAACAGCGCCGTCCTGCGCTGATTTACCGTGCAATTCCCCGCAGCGGCGTATTACAACACTTTGTACATGCACCCCGAAATCTGCACCGAAGAAGCCTCACGCGAGGCTTCAACGGTGCAATTACCCAAAAAATCGCTTGACAGACCTTGCAAGCGTGTATATAATAACACCGTTAATAAAATATTCCCATCAAACCGTAGACAGCAGGTGCCCAAAAGCATAAATCCTGCCGAGGCAAGAGAGTTCCGGATACTGTTTCTGTTCCCTCATGCTGCGCGGCATGGGGTTTTTTGTTGGCAAAAAACTTACAGGAGGAAAATGCAATGTCAGAAGCTGCAATCAATGCAAAAAGCGAAGTAGTCAGCCAGATCAAAGACAAGCTCCAGAGAGCCAAAAGCGTTGTGATAGTTGACTACCGCGGTCTTACTGTAAGCGAGGTTACCCAGCTTCGTAACAACATGCGTGCCGCAGGTGTTGAATACAAGGTACTCAAAAACACCATGATGAGCCGCGCCTGCGAAGAGCTTGGCATTACGGGCCTTGAGGATGTTCTCTCCGGTCCCAGTGCCTTCTGCTTCGGTTACGACGATCCGGTGGCTGCGCCAAAGGTAATGAAAGAGTTTGCCGAAAAGGTAAACAAGACAGAGATCAAAGGCGGTATAATGGATAACGCCGCCATTGATACCAAGGTAGTGGATAAGCTTGCCGCTACACCCACCAAGGAGGTTCTCCTTACCAGACTTATGTGGTCCATCACCGGCAGTGTTCGCTCGCTGGCCATCGGTCTTAACGCAGTTAAGGAGAAAATGGAGGCCTGAGCCTCATACAATCAAAACCAAATATTTATTTAACGGAGGAAATTATCATGACAATCGCAGAAATCGTAGAAGCTATAAAGTCCATGACTATTCTTGAGGTTGCTGACCTCGTTAAGGCTATTGAGGATGAGTTCGGTGTTTCCGCTGCTCCCGTAGCCGTTGCCGGTGCCGCCGCTCCCGCTGCTGCTGCCGCTGAAGAGAAGACCGAGTTTGATGTTGTTCTTGCCGAGATCGGCGCCAACAAGCTGGCCGTTATCAAGGCCGTCCGCGAGATCACCGGTCTTGGCCTGAAAGAGGCTAAGGACATGGTTGAGGCCGCTCCCAAGACCATCAAGGAGGGCGCTTCCAAGGAAGATGCCGAGGCTCTCAAGGCTAAGCTGACCGAGGCCGGCGCTACCGTTGAACTTAAGTAATTGCATATTGCGTTTTTCTCAGAGCCCGAGGCATTTGCTCCGGGCTCTTTTCTCTTTTTTGCCGTGCAAACCGGCATTGCCCGGCTTCTTCTCCCCATTTTTGCGCAAAACCGCAAAAAAACAGCGCTATGTAAAATATATTTGTCCGACATTGCATTTTTCAATATACAAAGTTTAAATCTGTGATATAATAGATAAAAATAAATCCATTTTTGAGGAGTGCCGCCCATGAACATTACAGCCGATATCAAGTATATTGGGGTCGATGACCGCCAGATCGACCTGTTTGAGGGGCAATACAATGTCCCTAACGGAATGTGTTATAATTCATATGTTATTACCGACGATAAAATAGCCGTCATGGATACTGTGGATTCCCGTTTTTCCCATGAATGGCTGGATAACCTGGACCGCGCACTCGGAGGACGCAAGCCCGACTACCTTATCATACAGCACATGGAGCCGGATCACTCCGCAAATATTGCGGTGTTTGCAAAAATGTATCCTGAGGCAACAATTGTAGCCAACTCCAAAGCCTTTGCCATGATGGACGCTTTTTTCGGCAATATCGAAAACAAAAAGCTGACGGTCAGCGACGGGGAGACGCTTTCTCTGGGCAGGCATCTTCTTTCCTTCGTGTTTGCGCCCATGGTACACTGGCCTGAGGTAATGCTCACATACGACAGCACCGACAAACTGCTTTTCTCTGCCGACGCCTTCGGCAAATTCGGTGTTTTTGACGCAAATGAGCCCTGGGACGACGAAGCCCGCAGATACTATATCGGCATAGTTGGCAAGTACGGCCAACAGGTACAGTCTCTGCTTAAAAAGGCAGCAGGGCTGGATATTTCCGTAATATGTCCTCTTCATGGCCCTGTTCTGAGAGAAAACC
>JAQXIQ010000119.1 GCA_029007865.1 Bacillota bacterium | reverse complement strand
ACAGGTGCCGTCATTGGCATTTATAAAGCTCAGGCGCGCGCTGCCCGGCAGGCTGTCCGCCTCTACGGCATAGCCGTGATTCTGGCTTGTGATGTAAACGCGGCCGCTTGCAAGCTCCTTGGCCGGCTGGTTTGCGCCTCTGTGCCCGTATTTGAGCTTGGAGGTAACGGCTCCCTGAGAGAGTGCCAGCAGCTGATGGCCAAGGCATATCCCGAATGTCGGAATGCGGTATCTGCACAGCTTTGCAAGCTCCCGGATTATGCCGGTGTTCTCGGCCGGGTCCCCCGGCCCGTTTGACAGCATTATGCCGTCAGGGGCAAGTGCGGCTATTTCCTCTGCGGTGCTGCCTGCCGGCATTACCGTAACCTCACAGCCGCGCTTGACTAATTCCCGCGCAATGTTTTCCTTAGCGCCGAAATCCCACAGCACAACCCGATAGTCCGTCCTGTCTCCCGTAAGCGTACGTTTCTGTCCGCTTACGCTCATAACGGCGTTGCGCACCTGGTAATCCTCCAGCTCCTGACGTTCCTGTGCGGTAAGCTCCGGAGAGCGGGAAATCCTGGCGTTCATTACGCCGTATTCGCGGACTATCCTGGTGAGCGCCCGGGTATCTATACCGCACAGCGCCGCCACTCCGTGCTGGGATAAAAAAGCGTCAAGCTTACCTTCGTTCCTGAAATTTGAAGGTGCCTGACACCACTGTCTGACAATATAGCCCTTGAGACTTATTCCGCTGCTTTCAAAATCCTGAGGTATCACACCGTAATTTCCGATCAAAGGAAATGTCTGAATAACAATCTGCCCGTAATAGCTCGGGTCGGTCAGAGTCTCCAGATAACCCGTCATTGCCGTTGTGAATACCAATTCTCCGGTAACCTCGGTATCGGCCCCGAACATTTCACCCCTGAACACCATGCCGTTGCGCAGTATCAGGTAACCATCCTTCCGCATAAACAATCTACCTTTCTCCGTAGCAGGACTAAATATTTGCATGCTCCTCTATGACTGCAGCCGCCACCTCGCGCCGTGTCTGTCTTTTATCCATTGCCCGTTTTTCAATATATCGGTGTGCCTGCTGCTCGTTTAATCCTTCATATTGTATAAGAATACACTTTGCTCTGTCAACCATTCTGACTTCTTCCAGCTTGTTTTTCAGCTTAATGTTCTCGTTTTTGAGGCTGTAGAGCCTGTAGGCAGCCACTTCCATAAGCCTCAGCGTCTGGAGGAAAAACGCCTTGGACAAGGGCTTAGGCAAAACCAGCACCCCATGAGGCGCAAGCCTGGCCGAAAACTCCTCCTGAAACTCATTTTTGATAAACAGCACCGTGCCCATCTCGCACCGCGCCGCGGCCTCGGCCGCAAGCTCATGTCCGGCCTCGTCCGGAAGCGGAGTGTTTACAAGCACCAGTGAAAAATCGCGCACGGAGAGGGTTCTGCGTGCTTCGGCTCCGCTGCCGCATACCGTTATATCGTCGTAACCGGTTCCAGCAAGCAGCTGCTTTACGGCCTCACAGCCAGACTGCTGCGATGCTATCAGCACTCCTCCGCGCATATATTCACTCCCTTCCGTATTTTTGTGCAATAACGGCGTACCGGCAAATTAAAGACCGGTTGCCGGCATTTGTTTTATAATGTTTCGAAGCAGCGTCTGCCCTCGCCGTCTTTTTCCCATTCCTTTATCTCGGCTCTCTTGAGCTCAATATAGGCCTTGAACATACTTTCCGGAAGAGCCGTGCGGACAAATTCGCAGTCAAAAGCGTTAAGCGCACCGTCCAGCCCCGCCGGAAGGGCGCCGTCCTTTCGGTCGAAGGATTCATACCGTCCGGTTATGCCCTCCATGCCTGCCTTAAGAACCAGCGCGAATGCAAGATAGGGGTTGCAGGCAGCATCAGGACTCCTGAGCTCCATTCCGGCAAACTCTCCCCTTGTCTCCGCAAGGCGTATAATCCTGCCCTTCTCGGTATCGGTGCCTATATTGCGGCAGTTTTCCGCCGCAAGCCTGCTGTAGGAGTTTATCGTGGAATTAAGCGCCGCAGTTATCTCCTCCGCATGCCTGAGCACTCCGTTTACGAAATACTGTGCGGTTTTGTCGTCCCCTGCCTGTCCGGCATCGAAAAGGTTGACATCGTCCCGGAACAAAAACAGACTGATATGCATCCCGTTTCCGCTCTCCCCCTCAAGAGGCTTGGGCATAAAGGAGGCATAGGCGCCGTTCCTTGCCGAAATGGTCTTGACAGCCCATTTGAAGGTTACGAAATTATCGGCCGCCTCCAGCGCCATGGAATAATGAAAATCTATCTCGTTCTGTCCCGGCCCGTGCTCATGATGCGAGCTTTCCGGTCTCATACCCATTTCCTCCAGCGTCAGGCATATATCGCGGCGCACATTTTCGCCCCTGTCAAGCGGCGCCACATCCATATATCCGGCACGGTCAAGCGGCTCGCGCGTAGGCATGCCGTGCTCGTCCAGATTAAACAGGTAAAACTCGCTTTTTATGCCGACGCGGCACGTTATGCCCATACTCCTGAGCTGCCTGAGCGTCTCCTTAAGCAGTGCGCGGGAATCGCAGGAATACGGCTGTCCGTCCGCTCTTATTATGTCGCAGAAAAACCTTACCACCCTGCCCTGCATCGGTCTCCAGGGCAGGAGCGCCAACGTGGAGGGATCGGGTCGGAGATAAAGGCTGCCTTCGTTTACGCCTCCGAAGCCCGCAATATTTGACGCGTCGAAGGATATGCCCTGGCGGAACGCACGCTCCAGCTCACAAGGCATGACCGAAAGATTTTTCTGTATGCCGTTAAGGTCGCAGAAGGCAAGACGGATAAACTTTACATCGTTTTCCTGTATATACTGCAATGCCTCTTCCTGAGTATACTTCATAGCAATCAATCCTTTTTATTTAGCGTTATTGCATTTTCGCAGGTTCTGACCGCAGCACCCCGCATGATGCCGTAATGATCCTGGGGGCAAACACGCGCAGCGGCGCAGGCAGTACCGGCACCGCTTAGGCATGCGGCGGATATAAACAGAGCCGAAGTCTGCATTTTGCATATCTCCGGCTCTATTATACTACAATCAGTTCAAAGTATAAAGCTGTTTGTAAGGATTTTCGGTATTCGGTGATAAAACATAAAAATCCCGGGCCATAATTCCTGCCGCATCCGCCGAAAACAGCAGGCAGTATCTGTCTATATATCGGCGTATCTGCTCCATATCGCCGTCATCGGCCTTCCTGACCGATACCTGCGCCGGCAGCCCCTCCGGCATTCTTGAGCACCTAAGATAAATCCTGCCGCCGTGCATTCCGGTGCCGCAGAAATATCCCATAGGCGGCTCGCCTCCGCTGTGAAGCCCCAGCACTATTATCACGCCGCCGGCCTGATACTCTCCAAGAAAGCTCCCGGCGCGGCCGCCTACCACCAGCACGGGATTTTTGTCGTTATACGCCTTCATGTGTATGCCGGCTCTGTAGCCCACATTGTCCCGGATATATATGGCGCCGCCGCGCATTGCATATCCCGCGGCGTCCCCGGCGGAGCCGTGCACCACAATCTCGCCGTCATTCATGGTGTCTCCCGCGGCATCCTGCGCGTTGCCGTTTACCGTAATGCCGCAGCCGTTGAGGTATGCCCCCAGGGCGTTCCCCGGAACGCCGTTTATGGTAATGCTCTTTCCGCCCATGCCGGCCGCTATATACCGCTGGCCGCAGCAGGCGTCTATGCAAACCTCTTTATCGCTGCTTTCCCGCACCATGTCGTTAAGCTTCTGAAAATGCATTCCCTCTGCGTTAATTTTCAAAATGAGCACCTCCCAGCATTTCTTTCCTTGCCGCTTTATCAAAGCCAAGCAGCTGCGGCTTATGTGCCGTAAGCTCAAAATCAATACTGCTCAGCGGCGTACGGTTGCGTATCAGGGCGCTGTATATACCGCTGCCCGTGACATCCCCCATTATTATAAAGCCTATCAGTCTGTCATCCCGGAAAAACAGTTTTTTGTACCCGTTTTCGTCAAACTCCACGCTGTCCCCGTCATAGCTGCCCGCCGTAACCGTATGCAGCCCGAACAGCCCAAGAGAGTTTATCGGGAACGCGTTGTCAAAGCTTGCTTCTCCGCCCGCCATGTTTATGCCGCCTATCCTGCCCTGCTCATAGGCATTGGGCAAAATGGCCATAATTCTATTCTGTCCGGAGGAAATATCGTCATACTGCGTGCAATCTCCCGCCGCATATATACCGGGCAGACTGGTGCGGCTTTTTGCATCGGTGAGCACTCCCCGCCCGCATTCCGCGCCCGCCTCTTTAAGGATGCCGATATTGGGCCGCACGCCCACGGCGGTAACTATTATGTCAAAATCCTCACGCACGCCGTCCGTAAACACCGCGGCGCCGTTTTCAAATGCCGCAACCGATACTCCCAGGCGGAACCTGATACCCTTGGACTCCAGATGCGCCATCATTATGCCCGAGGCCTTTTCGTCGTATACGCTGGGCAGTATGCGCCCCGCAAGATCCGCAACGGTAATGCTTGCCACTCGCCCGTATAGGCCTTCGGCGCACTTGAGCCCTATCAGTCCGGCGCCTATTATCAGAACCCTGCTTTCACGGCTTATGGCCGCCTCAAGAGCCTCTGCGTCATCCATGGTCATAAAGGAAAAGTGCTTTGTGCCATCCAGCCCCGGCATGGGCGGCAAAAAGGGTACGGAGCCCGCCGCATACATAAGCTTGTCGTAGCTTATCATGCTGCCGTCTTTAAGCAATACGGTTTTGGTGCGCGGCTCCACAGCCGCCGCCTCGCCGTAAATAACCTTGACGCCGTTCTTTTCGTAATAATCGGCCGACCGGTATCTCATTTTTTCCGGCGTAGTCTTACCCTGCAGATAGTAGCTTATCAGCGGTCTTCCGTATGCCGGTCTTTTTTCCTTGGATATGACCGTTATGGTTCCGGCCGCATCCGCCGAGCGTATGCCCTCAATGCATCCGACGGCGGCATGAGAATTGCCTATAATAACATATTTACTGCTCATCATATTTCCCTTTCCGGCTGCCTCTGTTGCTGCGCGCCGTCATCTATCCTCTGTCCTCATATACTATCGCTCTGTTGGGGCATCCCTCGACGCAAGCCGGAACCCCTCTGGAAACACACAGCTCGCATTTGCTTACCGGCCCGTCCTCACCCGGCACCACGGCGCCGTATGGACAGGAAAGCACGCAGGTCAGACATCCGACGCATTTGTCTCTGTCCACCGTTATCACGCCGTCCTGAATGCTCAGCGCACCGGAAATACAGCCGTGCACGCACAGAGGATCACGGCAATGGCGGCAGGACACGGCGTAATGTACATCTCCGGCCTCTTCTATATGTATTCTGGGCCTTATCTTGACCCCTTTAAGCGCCGTCATGTCCGTTTTGCCCAGCGCCGCAAGCGCACAGTTGTACTCGCAAAGATGGCAGCCCAAACACCATTTTTCCTCTACATATACTCTTTTCATTCCCACCGATCCTTTCCGCAAATATCCGTTTATTCCCCGGCATGCTTAATTCCGAGTATCTCAAGTTCTTTGCTGCTAAGACCCACCCCGCGCAGCATAAGCCTGTTGCCTCTGAGAGCTTCAATGGAGTTTATGCCCATTCCGCCCATCATCTCCTGTATCTCGTGGTTCCACGCAGTAACAAGGTTTACCAGCCTTTTATATCCTATGTCCGGATTAAGCCTGCGGACAAGGTCCGGTCTCTGAGTAGCAATACCCCAGTTGCATTTTCCCGCCTGGCAGGTCCTGCACAGATGGCAGCCCAGCGCAAGCAGTGCGCCCGTGCCCAGATAGCACGCATCGGCGCCCAGGGCAATGGCCTTTACCACATCGGCGGAGGAGCGTATGCTGCCGCCCACCACTATGGATACATTGCCGCGTATGCCCTCCTGGCGCAGTCTGCTGTCCACGCTGGCAAGAGCCAGCTCTATCGGGATGCCCACATTGTCCCTTATGCGGGTGGGCGCCGCTCCCGTGCCTCCGCGGAAGCCGTCTATTGCAATAATATCCGCGCCGCTGCGCGCAATTCCGCTTGCGATCGCTGCCACATTATGCACCGCAGCTATCTTTACGATAACCGGCTTTTTGTAATCGGTGGCCTCCTTGAGCGAAAACACAAGCTGCCGCAGATCCTCTATGGAATATATGTCATGATGCGGAGCGGGGGATATGGCGTCGGTACCCTGCGGTATCATCCTGGTGCGCGATACGTCACCCGTGATTTTTGCGCCCGGCAGATGTCCGCCTATGCCGGGCTTTGC
>JAQXIQ010000118.1 GCA_029007865.1 Bacillota bacterium | reverse complement strand
GTCAGCCGAACGATGTTTGCCCTTGCGGGCAAGTGATGTCGGCTTCGCCTAATGATGTAGCCTTCGGCTGTGATGTTGTGCCTTCGGCACAGTGGGCAAACATCACATCACTGCGACCTTCGGGAGCAACATCACTATGAGCGAAGCGAATAACATCACTTTTGCGCAAGCAAAAACATCATTCCTTTATCGCCCGAAAACAAAATGTCGTATAACACACTACACCTTGCAGAGCAAGGTCGTGTGCAAAAGGGACGAGAAAATCTCGTCCCTTTTGACATTAATAAAACTGCTTTACGGTAGGCACCGCTAAAGCGGCTTTTTTGTGTATCCTCCTATATCGCAGGGCGGAATCATTTTTTTATTAGCAGACGGCATTTACCGCCGTAAAGCTCTACATTAAAGGTCAGTTCCCAACCGTCCCGGCTCTGATAGCACTGCTTGAAATCGCTGCCGTTATCGCTCTGATCCAGCACGTTTAAGCCCTCGCCGTAATCAACATACAGCTTATAGCCGTATCTGTCCGGCAGCCCCTTGAAGGTTACCGGAAGATAGGAAAGCCCTCCGCTTATTACAAGCTCCGCGCTCCCGTCCCGGCACAGTACCTCAACGGGATAACCCTGCAAAAGCTCTCCGCTTATCATGCTTACGCTTATTCTGCCCTGAGTATTATACCTTGCCGCAAGGCGCCAGGAGTCAAATTCATTTTCGTCAAAGGCGCGCATTATCCGGCTGGTGCCGTAATAATACTGTTTTTTTACCGGCAGATTTATATACTCCACCACTCCCTCGACCGTGCTCCCGGCCTTGACATACGGCACCGGCGGCAGACACAGCTCCTGAGCTATACACGGCACATCAAAATCCACGGTCCTGTACAGGCTTACAAACGGCTTTGTATATCTTTTGCCGTTAATGCTGCCCTCAAAGGAGCGCAGTACCAGTGTGCGATTGGCAACAGGTCCGAACTTGCAGTCGTTGGTATTTGTCATCCTGGCCCCCAGGCAGGCTATAAACAGGCCTTCGCCGGGAACCTCAATAGGCTGCTGACTTCCTCCGGGATATCCGGGAGTATCGGAAACCGGCGATGCAAATTCGCCGTCATACCTCACCCCGTCCAGCTCAAAGCCGACAGGGCCGTCATCATTGCCGATGCAAAGCCTGGGATAATCGTTGTCATTGTAGTGATCCGCACCCAGCTGATACAGCACAAAGCGGGAAAACCCGGTATCCTTGTTGAACACATATCTGAAGGAATGTATGGCGCGCGAGCAGTCGTCCGTACGCGGCAGATTGGCCTTGAATGTGCAGGAAACCGCCCCGTCCCCGGTCTCTCCCTTATATATAACCTCGCACAGGTTAGGCCCCTGCTTTTTGAACCATACCCTTATATTCACAAGGGGCACCTGAGCCCCGGTTTTATCAAAATACAGCAGAAAATTACCTCCGCCGTTGCATCCGGTCCACTGGTACGGTTTCTGAGTAATGTCGTTTTTGGTGTAAACGGTAAGAGGCCGTATATCATCAATAAATGCCCTGCCGTGAGAGGTCTCTGCGTCATAGCAGAATGCTTCCCCGAAGGAGCCAATAGCGCTGGATTCCCACAGCTGATAAGCTCCGCCCCAGCCCGCAAGACATAGCTGCGAATGGCTGGCAGACCACACCGTCCCCCATGAGGCATACAGACAGTCATATTCCAGTCTGAGCGTCTGCCCCGGCTCAAGCGGTATATTGCTCCAGGCATGCAGCCACGGCCCCTCCAGCAGCCGCTTGGGGTCGTTTGCGGCGGCATAAAAAATGCTGCTCCGGTCGGTGCTTAATCTGTGCCAGTTTTTGCTCAGCTGCACCTGTATGCCGCAGGGCTCGCCGTCCACCTCTCTGAGTATAGGGCACACCCCGCTTGTGGGGAACAAAGCTCCGTCTTTGGCAAAGCACACCGGCAGCAGCAGTCTTCTCTGCCCCGGATTGTGCAGCGTAATAAGCACCCTTTCGTAATACCGCCGGTTTTCCTCCTTGGCAAAATCGACATTACCAGTAAGATGCGCGGTATCGATATACACGCTGCCGTTATCGCTGCGGCGCACCTCCAGCATTTCGCCGCTGCGCATCTCGGAGGCGCTTACCTGAACATTGCCCAGATCGCGCATAAAATCCTCCGTGATTCCGCCCGGCAGCAGATCCACGGAAAAGCCACCTCCGAAAACATCCGCTTCCAGATATCCCGGTCTGCCCGTCAGATACAGCATGCCTTGCTCATACCTTGCGGCACAGCCGTGCAGCAGCAATGTCAGTCCCTCAAATACAACCGATTCCGCAGTTGTTTTTACATACCGGAAAGGCAGCTCCAGTCTCAGTTCGAAAGCAAGCCCGGCGACGCCCTCATGACTGAAACCGGATACCGAAAGCGAAGCAAACCGCGGGAAAGCCGCAAGCTCGAATCTTCCCAGAACATCCGAGCCCTCAAAGACATAATACATGGCATCCATTCTGTCTGTGCAGTGTCCCATCTCTATTATGCGGCTGTGAGCTCCCCACATATCTATCTGCGCAAGTCCCGTACACCGGCGCATATTTCCGTCTTCTGACAGGCTTATCTCCATTTTTATCCGGGGAAGCGCATCTATGTCCGAATTATCCGCAGCCTGCGCCTCCTCCTCGGACAGCCCTTCCACGGTTCCGAAACGGCACAGGCCTCCGTGAATATTATCAAAGGCCATGCCGTAATACCCTGTCCTGAAATTCATCTGCTGCGCGCCCCTATTAAAACCGTCGCGCCACCACATAAAGGTATAATCTCTGTTCATAAAAGCGTTTCGTCCTTTCGATATGACCTCCGACACGCGGTTTGCGCTTGCTTTTTCCGCAGGTACGCGCCGAACTGACCGTGCGGCGGCTAGCCCGATGGAAAAACAAGTGCCGGCCCCGGAATCCGCCGTTAAACACGCAGACCGGCGTCGTATTTATGCCTTAGAATGGTTAATATCCGAATGGTTTTATATATGATACCGCATATGATGCGCCAAATAAACGCACAATCATAAGAAAAGTGTTCACAATAATAACAATTTTGCTCAACCCCGGCGCCTTATTTCCGATTGCTTAAAGCTGTCTTAACAGCTTCTGTGCATTTCTGTAATCCGGCATATAGCTGCCCAGCAGTCCGTAAAAGGCGCGGGAATGGTTCCTGTGTACAGTATGGCAAAGCTCATGCAATATCACATAATCAATACATTGCTGCGGATAAAGCACCAGAAAACAGGAAAAGTTTATGCTGTCCGCAGCCGAGCAGCTGCCAAAGCGTGTGCGCGCCGCCGTAATCCCGAAGCGCGCCTTTATCCCCAGCCTGTCTGCCATCGCCTGTGCCCGGGGCAGTATTATGCTGCGCGCCAGGTTTTTCAGCTCCGCAAGCTCCTCCGGGCTGAGTTTTCTTTCAATAAACCTCTCGTGCCTGCTTTGAAGCTTCTCCTTCGCCCAGCCTTCATGCCTGCGCACAAACTCCTCCGTAACGGAGCGCGGACAGCCGCGCGGCGCCCTTACAATAACCTTTCCGTCCCTTATCTCCATACACAGGGTTTTCCTGTCGGAATAAACTATACTATACTCCACCTTATCACTGTCTCCCCATACGGTTTTGCAAATCAAGCTGCAAATATTATAATATAAAACCTTATAAAACCGGTTGTGATTTAAGCCTTTTTGTTGAATTTTCCTGCATAAAATGCTACAATAAGCTTGATAATTCATCTGTTTTTCACACAAACATCATATTATTTAAGTATAATACAAAATGAAATACAGGCATTTGAAACAAAGTTTACGAAAGGAGCACAGCCCTGCAGGGGCGGAAAAACGCAATGTCAAAGCTGCTGATAGTGGACGACGAGCCCAAAATATGTGAACTGATTGAAAAATACGCATCGTTTGAGGGATATGAAACCGAAACGGCCCACACCGGAATTCAAGCCGTACAGCTATGCCGTCAGAAGGATTACGACCTTATAATAATGGATGTCATGATGCCCGAGCTTGACGGCTTTTCCGCCACGAGAGAGATACGCAAAACAAAACAAACCCCCATAATAATGCTCTCTGCCAGAGGCGAGGAATATGACCGCATACACGGCTTTGAGCTGGGCGTGGACGACTATGTGCAGAAGCCCTTTTCGCCAAAAGAGCTTATGATGCGCGTTGAAGCGGTGCTGCGTCGTCTTTCTCCGAAGGCGGAAAACATGCTGGATGTTTTTGATATTGAAGGAATCAGCATAAACTGTGTTTCCCGGATAGTCACCGTAGACGGAGAACGCGTGCAGCTCTCTCCTAAAGAATACGACCTGCTGCTGTATCTTGTGCGCAACCGCGGAATAGCGCTTACACGGGAAAAGCTGCTCAATCAGGTCTGGGGCTATGACTATTACGGCGATGACCGTACACTGGATACCCATATCAAGCTGCTGCGCAAGCAGCTGGGGCCGTACGCCGGGCATATCGTAACCTTGAGAGGGGTAGGCTACCGTTTTGAAGAATAAGTCGCGCAAGGGAATAAGCCTTAAATGGAGGGTATTTGCCGGCTTTGCCGGCTTTGCCCTTATTATGCTGCTTATTCTGTGGCTGCTGCAGACCTTTTTTCTGGATGCAATATACAGGCGTATTAAGATATCGCAGATAAATTCCGCTGCCGCCGCCCTGGAACAGAATATAGACGGAGATCTCCGGAGCGTTATGAACTCGGCCGCTGAAAACAGCGGGTTATGCGTGCATATTTACGACGCATACGGCAGGCCTGTTATTTCCGCAGGCACGCGGCCGTTCTGCCCGGTGCAGAAGCTGGGTGCCTCCGGCTTTGCGCAGCTGGTGGAGCTTGCAAGCCAGAATAACGGCTCCTATTTTGCCGAATTCGCCTCCCAACGCCGCCGCGATGACATATCGGAGCCTGAAGGATACCTGCTTGTCAGGCTGACGGACAGTGTTCAGGGACAGCGCGTGATTGCCATTGATACTACCGTTACTCCGCTTGATTCCACCGTATCCACGGTGCAGTTTACCCTTATAATCACCACCGTGCTTACACTGGCTGCCGCTGCGGTTATCGCCATTGCTCTTGCACGACAGATCTCCGGCCCGATCGAACGCATAAACGCAAGCGCGCGCTCCCTCCCGGACGGCAAGTTCAGCTTTAACGCAGGGCAGGGCACCTATCCGGAAATAAACGAGTTAGCCGACACACTGAATAATGCGGCGGTGGAAATATCCCGCACGGATGACCTGAAAAGGGAACTTTTCGCCAATGTGTCCCACGATCTCCGCACTCCGCTTACCATGATCACAGGTTACGCCGAGGTTATGCGCGATATTCCCGGAGAAAACTCTCCGGAAAATCTCCAGGTGATCATTGATGAGGCCAATCGGCTCACAAGGCTGGTAAACGATATGCTGGATCTTTCCCGCCTGCAGTCCATAACCACCTTTGAGCCGGTAAAGTGCAGCCTTACCGCGCTTATAGAAGAGATACTGCGCCGCTATAACAAGCTGCGGGAAACCAATGGATATACGGTGGAATTCGTCCATGACGGCGAGGTGTTTGTCATGGCAGACGAGCTAAGGCTTTCCCAGGTCATTTATAACCTGGTGAACAACGCTATCGACTTTACCGGAGAAGACAAAAGAGTAACCGTAATCCAGAGCGAAAACGACGGCTGGGTACGGGTTGAGGTCAAGGACAGCGGCGAAGGCATACCGGAAGATAAATTGCCGTACATCTGGGATCGCTATTATAAAGTGGACAAGGAGCATAAGCGCTCACGCGTGGGTACCGGGCTGGGATTGTCCATAGTGAAGGAGGCTCTGACAATACACGGAGCCCGGTACGGCGTTATATCCGGAAAGGGCGGAAGCACCTTCTGGTTTGAGATAAAGAAGGCTTGATGCGCAAAGCCGGAAGCCATCCATAAGGAGTTGTTAAAGAAGTCCACGAAGAGAAAAGCCGCAAGAGGAAGGAATCCTCTTGCGGCTTTTTGCATAAAAAGACGGCTGCCCTCTTTCCAAGCAGCAAAATGGGGTAAAACATTTAACATAAAACCATCATACTAACGAGGATATTATACCATGCAGATATTCCGACTCTCGCATCGTTGACTCTGCTATGTTTTGGCTGTTTTTTAACAGTCACTTTTTTATCACCGGAATATAAAAAAACGGTTGCAATAAATTTTAAGCAGTTATATAATTATTTTAGTGGAAAATTAGGAATATTTTACATTATGGAGTCTTGAGGCTTTAATAGGGAAGGGCTTTACTTGACGGAGGAGAAAAATATGAAAAACAAAAAAGCGGCGGCGGTTATTGCGGCCGTTGCGGCGGCGGTGCTGCTTTGCTCCTGCAATCCCGTGCAGACGGGGCAGACGGAAATGCCGACGCAGACGGCGACGGCGGCGCCGGAGAGAACGCCCGCGGTTGAGGAGAAATACACCATGCAGACGGTATCGGCCATTGATAAGGAGCATATAAAGATCACGGGGCGCGCCGATTACGGCAAGGATTACGCCGGGCTTAACTGGAGCTATGCGGGGGCGTCCTTCCGCGGATATATGGAGGGAGACGTGACCATAAGCTACACGCATATGGGCGGATACAGCGCCTATATACGGGTGGTTACGGACGGCAAGACGGAGGAGTCGGTAAAGCTGGAGCTGAAGCAGGGTTCGGACACTGCGGTGATAGCAAGCGTGGAAAAGGGCTATCACGAGATAAGCATATACAAGACCAGCGAGCCGGGCAACAGCATAATCCGGCTGCACTCGGTTAGCTTTTCGGGCAATATTGACTTGTCGCCAGAAAAGGGAAGCCTGAATATAGAGTTTATCGGCGATTCCATTACCTGCGGGGCGGGAATACTTACAAACGAGAGCAGCCCCAAGGACGAGGTGTACGAGCGCGCGGGGGACGCCTATCTTTCCTTTGCGGCGCTGACTGCGCGCATGCTTAATGCCGATGCGAACATCGTGGCGGCATCGGGCTGGGGCGTTGTGCAGGGCGGCGACAATCCGGCGGCGAACATTCCCTCCATATACGATTTTACAAACGGAATGTGGAACAATCAGGAAAAGTGGGATTTTGCGGCGCATAAGCAGGATGTGGTGGTGATATCTCTGGGCACAAACGACTATCAGCTTGCATCGGAGCGCAGAGAGGAGTTTTTAAGCGGCGTGAGGGAATTCATAAAGCATGTGCGCGAGCTTAACCCCGATGCGTATATCATATGGACCTACGGGCAGATAAGCAAGGAGTATTCCAAGGATCTTGCAAAGCTGACGGCCGATATGGGGGATGCAAAGCTTTCCTATCTTGAAATGCCGGCAAACAGCCGCGCGGGCTGGGGGCACCCGGACAGGGCGCACCACAAGCAGTATGCAAGGCTGTTGGCGCAGGAGATAAGCCGTCTGACGGGAACGGAAATTAAACGGTAACTATTTAAGCAGCAATACCGGGACTCTGCGGGGCACCCGGTATTGCTGTATTTCGGAGCGGGCAGACAAAGGGGAAAGGCGAAGAATGCAAAAATTCAATAACGCTGTTGCAAAATGGCGGAAAATTGTTTATACTAATACGAGTAAAAGTTTTTTAGTGGACGGACTGCGGACAAAGGATGCATTTATTAAGGAGCAGTGAATTTGGAGATCGCAAACGGCAGAACAACCTACACTCTGGACGGCGTCACATACTATCTGATTGCAGATGAAGCTGCCGTGGATGTTAATCCCAGAGGTCCCGAGATGGTTTCCGTATCTGCCTACAAAGACGGTGTTCTCGTTGCTGCCGCTCAGCTTAATATTAAGTAATAAGCAGCGATCAGAACAAACCGTACCGCTATTCTCACAAATGAACATGACCCGTAAAAACTGACAGCAGACTAAAGCGACCCCCGGTGTATGATAAATAACTGCACCGGGGGTACTTGTTTTCCGTAGTTTCGGATTCCAGGCTTCACGGTTTGACTTCGTAAGGAAGAATCAAAGAGGCTGTTTTTGCAAACACGGAATTCAGTAAAGTCAGTTGCGCACCGTTATCTTGACCTTAACACTTACCGACTGTACTTTTGACAGTCACTCCCGATGGGCGCGGAACTACCGGATTTACCATTACGCTTAATAACTGCGCAAAAGACCGTGCAGCGGTAACGGCTGAAAACGCGCAGAGTCTTTTGTTTGATGCATTAGACACGGAAAGCCGCCGCGTCTGCACAATCATTGAAAACGGTATTGCGGTTTCCCGTATCTGATTTTTATAGCGTCAATTACATAAAAAATGAAAAAGCGGCTGTTACAAAACAGTCACTTTTACTGCATTAACCCGCCGGATAATCGCCGGTTTTTAATGACGGCAAGCCTATTTCATGGTCTCCTGCTTTACCTTTTTATCCACCACATGACGGGACGCCAGCTCGTCCTTTATGTCCTGAACCGAAATGCCCATCTCCGCCATAAGCACAAGCACATGGTATGCCAGATCGCTTATTTCGAATACGGTCTCCTCTTTTGAGCCCTTCATGGCGCCGATGACCACCTCGGTGCATTCCTCTCCCACCTTTTTGAGTATCTTTTCCTTGCCCTTTTGGAACAGATAGGTGGTATAGGAGCCCTCCTTGCCTTCCGTTTTTCTGCCCATTATAAGCTCATAAAGGCTTTCCAGAGAAAACTCCTGTTCTTCACCGGCGGAAAACAGGCTGTTAAAAAAGCAGCTCTCGGCGCCCGTATGGCACGCAGGCCCCTCCTTGTCTACTTTGACAGTCAGGGCGTCGCAGTCGCAGTCGGCTGTTATGCTCACAACTTTTTGCCGGTTGCCGCTGGTTTCTCCCTTGCGCCACAAGCATTTGCGCGAACGGGAATAAAAACAAGTGTAGCCCTCGGCAAGGGTAATATCCAGGCTTTCGCGGTTCATATATGCAAGCGTCAGCACCTGCCCCGTACGGCAGTCCTGCACCACCGCCGGAATAAGCCCGTCGGGGCCGAATTTCAAATCCTTTATCTCCATAATCAAAAGCTCCTTCCAAAATGATTCTGTTTGCCCGCTTGGGCATCAGATGCGCATTTCTATACCGCGCGAGCGCAGATACTGCTTAAGTTTTTGTATATCCACGGTTTTATAGTGAAATATCGAAGCGGCCAGTCCCGCGTCCACCCCGGGCACGCCGGAAAACAGCTCTGCAAAATCCTCCGCGCTGCCGGCGCCTCCGCTGGCAATAATGGGTATGCTTACGGCATCGGCTATAGCCCTGAGCATCTCAATGTCAAAGCCGCCCTTGACGCCGTCGGTATCTATGCTGTTGACCACAAGCTCTCCGGCACCCCTTTTTTGTCCCTCCGCCGCCCATTTAACGGCGTCCATGCCGGTGTTGACCCTGCCGCCGCCGGAAAACACGGTAAAGCGTCCGTCCACTCTTTTAACGTCCATGGACAATACCACGCACTGGGAACCGTATCTTGCGGCCGCTCTGTCTATAAGCCCGGGATCCCTGACAGCTCCGGAGTTTACGCTTACCTTGTCGGCTCCGCAGGCTAGCACACGCTCAAAATCCTCTACCCTGTTGATGCTGCCGCCCACCGTAAGGGGTATAAACACCCTTTCGGCCACCCTTGCAAGCGCGTCGGTAAAGAGCCGTCTGCCCTCCACTGTGGCGGTAATATCGTAAAAAACCAGTTCATCCGCACCCGCGCTGTTATAAAACTCCGCCAGTGCAGCCGGGTCATCCACATCCTGGATACCCTGAAAGTTTTTGCCCTTTACCACACGGCCGCCGCGCACATCCAGACACGGTATGATTCTTTTGGTAATCAAGTGTTCCCACCTCCGGTTTTTAACGCATCGGGCAGAGAAATTACGCCCTCATATATGGCTTTCCCCAATATCGCGCCGTGACAGCCCATGTCGCGCAGACGCGCTATTTCCCCAAGGGAGCTCACTCCCCCGGAAGCTATTATCTGCAGACCCAGTCCGCAAAGCCGCTCATACGCCTCGGTGTTGCAGCCCGAAAGCATACCGTCGCGCGAAATGTCGGTATAGATTATGCACTTCGTACCCGCGTCCGCCAGTCTGCGGCAAAAATCAAAGGAATCCTCACGCGTGGACTCCAGCCAACCGTTGACCGCCACCTTGCCGCCGCGTGCATCCACCCCTACCGCAATCCTGTCGCCGTATGCCCGCACGCACTCTGCGGTAAAGGCAAAATCCTTTACTGCGGCGGTACCTAGTATACAGCGCGAAACTCCCGCCTCCAGATACCTCTCTATGCGTTCCCGGCTGCGTATTCCTCCTCCGGTCTGCACAAACATCCCCAGCCCGGCAATGCTCTTTATTACGCTCATATTTTCCGCAGCTCCGCCCTTGGCGCCGTCCAGATCCACCACATGCAGGTATGCGGCCCCCTGCGATGCAAAAACCCGTGCCGCGTGCACCGGGTCGGCATCGTAAACCTTGACTTTATTATAATCACCCTGCTCCAGCCGTACCGCTTGTCCGTTATGCAGATCCACTGCCGGAAAAATTATCATACTTCGCTCCGTCCTGCGGCTGCTGCGCCTCAATTATATTTCGCTCCGTCCTGCGGCTGCCGCGCCGCAATTAAATATAACCGTAAGAACAGCCACCCTAAAACTCCGCAAACGCCCTGAGCAGCGCAAGTCCGGCCGCTCCGCTCTTTTCCGGATGGAACTGAGTGCCCATCACATTGTCCCTTGCCACCGCCGCCGTAAGCCTTACCCCGTAATCGGTGTCCGCTATGGTATCTGCCTTGCAGTCCGAGGCGTAAAAGGAGTGTACAAAATACATATATTCGCCCTGTGCGGTATTGCGCAGCAGCGGATGCTCTTTGACTATATCCAGCTTGTTCCAGCCTATATGCGGGATCTTGAGCTTTATTCCGTTTTTTTCAAGCTCGGGCTCAATGGGCACCACACTGCCTGGAATCAGTCCCAGCCCCTCAAAACGCCCGAACTCAAGAGAGCAGTCAAAAAGCAACTGCATGCCAAGGCATATCCCAAGCAGCGGCTTTCCCTTGCTTGCAAGACTGACAAGCGCCTTATCCAGCCCGGCATCGGCCAGTTTTTTCCGCGCGTCCCCGAAGGCGCCCACGCCCGGCAGAATAATGCGGTCGCTTTCCTCCAGACATGCCGCATCCCCGGTAATCACCGCTTCCAGCCCCAGCGCCGCCAGAGAGCTCTTGAGGGAAAACAGGTTGCCCACTCCGTAATCAACAATGGCTATCATGCTTTTGCCTCCGGCTTCAAAGTATCCCCTTGGAGGACGGTATCTCATCCCGCATATCCGGATTGACGGCGCAGGCCGCAGCCATTGCCCGCGCAAGCGCCTTAAATACCGCCTCAATTATATGGTGCGAATTTCTGCCCGCCAGCTTGCGGATATGCAGTGTGATGCCGGCGCTGCGCGCAAACGCCGCGGCAAACTCCTCGGCCAGCTCGCAGTCAAAATCCCCCACCTTCTGAGCGGGAATTTCCGCTTCCCAACCAAGATAGCTCCTGCCCGAGATATCCAGCGCCACCAGCACCAGCGCTTCATCCATGGGCAGGATAACGCTGCCGTAGCGGCATATTCCGCGTTTATCCCCAAGGCACTGCGAAAACGCCTGTCCCAGGGCAATACCTATGTCCTCCACGGAATGATGGTAATCCACCTGGGTGTCGCCCTTGCACTCTACGAACAGGTCAAACCTGCCGTGACAGGCAAACAGATTAAGCATGTGGTCTAAAAACCCGCACCCCGTGAAAATGTCCGCTCTGCCCGTGCCCTCCAGCACCAGCCTCAGTCTGATATCGGTTTCCGCAGTTTTTCTGTTTATTTCCGCTTCTCTCATATTGTTTCTCCTATAACGCCGCGCTTTTTGCGCCGCGCCCGATTATTCCTTACATATCTGCTCCGTTACCGCGACCAGTGTCTCCATCTGGGCGCGCGTGCCTACGGTTATGCGCACAAATCTGCCCGTTCGCTCGCCCGGAAAATGACGAACCAGCACTCCCCTGTCCTTAAGACGCAGGTAATACTCCCTGCCCGACATTCCGGGAGGCGCCGCAAACAGGAAATTCGCATGGCTGTCTATAACCTCAAAGCCCATTGCGCGCAGTCTGTCCGCCGCAAACGCCCTTGCTTCCTTTACGGCCGTTACGCAGCTGTCAAAATACGCTTTATCTCTAAGGGAGCACAGCGCGGCCGCCTGCGAAAGCATATTGACATTAAAGGGATTAAAGGAAAACTTGATGCTGTTTAAGTCCCCGATAAGCGCACGCGAGCCCACCGCCCAGCCTATCCTGCCTCCGGCCAGATTCCTTGACTTGGAAAAGGTGCGCACTATCAGCAGATTGTCATGCTTTTTAAGCAGCGGCAGGCAGGTTTCGCCGCCGAAATCCACATACGCCTCGTCGATTATTACCGGCGCGTCGGTGCTGCCCGCTATGGCGTCTATCTGCTCAAGGGAAAGCAACAGTCCCGTCGGTGCATTGGGGTTGGCGATAAATACGGTTTCATCGCTGCCGATATAATCCTCCGGCTTAAGTGCGAGATCCCCGTCCAGCGGCATCACTCTGCTGCTTATGCGGCACAGGTCGGCATACACCCGATAAAAGCCGTAGGTAATGTCGGCAAAACGCGCCCCGCGGGTGCCGCAAAAGGCCAGAAAACAAAAAGCCAGCACCTCGTCCGAGCCGTTGCCCACAAATATATTATCCCTGCACACGCCGCAAAGCGCTGCAAGCTCGTCCCTCAGCTCCGCCATATCCGGGTCAGGATACAGATTCAGGCGGGCATATACCCTTTTAAGCTCGGCTTCAATACCGGGCGCGGGGGGAAACGGGCTTTCGTTTGTGTTTAATTTTATATACCTTTTGTCCTGCGGCTGCTCCCCCGGCACATAGGCCTGCAGGCCCGCAAGACGCTCATCAAGATATTTGCTCATTTTGTTACCGTGCGCCGCCATTGCGGCGCCCCTTCCGATGTATCATCGCGGTTTGGGAGGCCTCGGCCTTTTGACAGGCGCACGCCCTCAGACCGACTTTAATCCCGCCGACCGCTTAATGCTTCATAAGCTCCTCGCGGCTTTCGGCGCTCCTTGCATGGGCGGTAAGCCCCTCGGTGCGCGCAAAGGCCGCTACATCCTTGTATATGCCGGAAAATGCCTTTTCATTATACCACACATAAGAGGATTTTTTGATAAAATCATCCACGGAAAGCGGCGAAGAAAACCTTGCCGTGCCGTTGGTGGGCAGAGTGTGATTGGGCCCCGCCATATAATCGCCCAACGCCTCGGGTGCAAACCTGCCCAGGAATATACTTCCGGCATTTGTAACCTTCTGCATAAGCACAAATGGCTGTTCCGTACATATCTCCAGATGCTCCGGCGCAATGCTGTTGCTTATGCTGACCGCCTCAAGCAGATCCTGCGCCACGATTATCATGCCGTTGCCGTCTATGGACGCGCGGCAGATATCGGCTCTTTCCAACAGCGGTATCTGGCGCTCTATCTCGCTGCTGACCTTTTGCGCAAAATCTCCGCTGTCGCATATAAGTACGGCGGAAGCGTTTCTGTCATGCTCCGCCTGTGAAAGCATATCCGCCGCCACGCAGGCAGGAGAGCTCAGACTGTCCGATATTATCAGTATCTCGCTGGGGCCGGCTATCATATCTATGTCCACCATGCCGTATACCCTGCGTTTGGCCGCGGCCACATATATATTTCCCGGTCCGACTATCTTATCCACACGCGGTATGCTTTGCGTGCCCAGCGCAAGCGCCGCTATGGCCTGCGCGCCTCCCACGCCGAACACTCTGTCCACCCCCGCAATAAAGGCGGCGGCCAGAATCCGGTCCGGAACCGTTCCGTTTTTGGCAGGAGTGGTCATGACTATCTCTTTTACTCCGGCAAGCTTGGCCGGAATGCAGTCCATAAGCACGGTGGAGGGGTAGCTGGCTGTACCGCCGGGCACATACACTCCCACCCTCTGAAGCGGAGTTATGCGCTGTCCCAGCACGATGCCCTCGTCCTCAATATTAAAACCGCGGCGCACCTGGCGGCGGTGAAACTCCGTTATATTGCGCTTGGCTCTGCGCAGTATGCGCATAAATTCCGGCTGGCTCTGCTCCAAACGGTCGGCAGCCTCCTCCATTGCCTTGCGCGGCAGCTCCAAAGCCTCCGGGCGCACGCCGTCAAAACGCTCACAGTAATCCAGCACTGCCCTGTCGCCGTAAAGCTCAACATTTTTTATTATTTCCTGAACCGCCGCATCGGCCTTATCCGCGGCAGCAGCGGCATTATCACGCTTTAATATCTGTTCCGGCGATATCTCGCCGGTATTAAAAATCCGTATCATTTTGCATTTTCCTCCGCATAAACCAACGGTTTAAGCTTCTCCACTATGGCGTCTATCTCTCCGCATTTGAAGTGATATGCGCTCTTATTGGCTATCAGCCTTGCCGAGCTTGAGAGTATATCGGTCTGGGGATGCATGTGGTTCTCTCTCAGGGTTGAGCCGGTTTCCACAATATCCACTATTACATCGGACAGGTTCAAAAGCGGTGCCAGCTCTATGGAGCCGTTGAGCTTTATTATTTCTATTTCGCGGTTGAGCCCCTTGTAATATCGCTTGGCAATGTTGGGATATTTGGTAGCCACCCTAAGCACGCTGTCGGTGTCCTCCTCAAAGCCGTCCGGAACGCATACGCACATACGGCATTTGCCGAAATTCATATCCATAAGCTCAAAAACGTCGGGGTCGGTCTCCAGCAACACATCCTTGCCCGCAACTCCGATATCTGCGGCTCCGTGCTCCACATATATAGCCACATCGCTGGGCTTTACCAGAAAATATCTTACCGTATTTAGCGGATCGGTAAAAATAAGCTTACGGTTGTCCTGCAGCATATCGCTGCAGGAATATCCCAGAGAGGAAAACAGTTCATAGACCTTTTTGCCCAGTCTTCCCTTGGGCAGAGCTATATTTATCATTTTCCGTCACCTCCTCCGACCGTCAGATCCACGGCCTTTCCGTACTGCAGACCGCCGCCCTGCAAGCCGCTTCCTGCGCGCACGGCGCGCACCTTTTCTCCATCGGCTGTCATTTTGCGCATTGTCTCCTCTAGCAATGATGGCGGAGTGGTGTCATCGTAAAGCACCGCGGTCTCCTGCTGTACCTCACGGCTCTGCAGCATACGCTCCAGATAGCAGAAGTTTACCGCAAAGCCCATGGCGTTGAGATTATCCTTGCCCAGACGCCGCAGTAAATAATCGTACCTGCCCCCTGTGATAACGCTGTGTGCGACTCCCTGAACAAAACCGCTTAACAGTATCCCGTTATAATAATCGGTTGAAGAAACGGCCGACATATCCAGTTGCAGATGCTCCGCATACTGTGTATTCTCAAATGCAGAAGCTATGGATTTCAGCTCTGCTATCGCCTCCGGCGCGTCGGAGCCGAACACCTGCTCCAGCTCCGCCGCCGCTTTGTTTAGCCGCCCGCGTATGCTTATCAGCTTTTCCAGCCGCCCCGCCGCCTCCGGCGCTATTGCGGCTTGGGCGCAGATCATGCGCAGATCGTGCAGGTTTTTGCCCCGTATGCAGCCGGTTATGCGGCGCCGCAGAGAATAGTCGTCGGTTACTCCCTCCAGAACCGCCGAAATCACTCCCATGTGAGACAAAGACAGAACATAGCTGCCCGAAATTATCTCTAGTGTCTGCAGCGCAAGGGATATCACTTCGGTAGTGGCAAATATATCTATACTGCCTATAAACTCCAGTCCCGTCTGTCTCAGCTCGGCAAACTCTCCCGAGCTGCCCCGCGTGCGGAATATGCTCTCGGAATAGTATATACGCTGGTTTTCCTCCGACGCCGTGCTGTTTTTGGCAATGCTGAGCGTCACATCCGGCTTTAACGCCATTAGCCTGCCGTCCGGATCGTTAAAGGTTATAAAGCGGTCGCTTTCCAAAAAGCTCTTGTTCTGTATATAGAAAGAATACTCTTCAAATTTGTTCATGCGGTATTTTTTATAGCCGTAAAGCTCGTAAAGCCTACGCATAAAAAGATTTATTCTCTCTTCGTTTTTTAATATGCCCAAATCATTCATAACAGACTGCGCCGCCGGCGCCCGTTCCTTTCCTCGGGATGTTCCATGTGTAAACGGATCTTTCCCGTCCTGCCCCGTGTTGCTGCAGCAATAGTATCACGCTTTAGCGATTTAGTCAAGTAAATTATTAAAGTTGCGCTTTGTTGCCGGCACCCGGTTTACTGCATTCTGTAGCCTTCCTTTTCCATTATGGCCACCCATGACTTAAGGCGGGACAGAAACTGCTTGTTGTCCGGAGTTTTTGCCATGGTAGATATCAGCTGTTCCGTAGCGTTCTCCTCGCTCTGACTGAGCAGCTTGCGTATTGCCCACACTCCCTCGAGCTCCTCCTGCGACAGCAGCAGCTCTTCGCGGCGGGTTCCGCTTTTTGCAAGGTCGATAGCCGGAAAAATCCTCTTTTCCTGCAGACGGCGGTCCAGACGCACCTCCATATTGCCGGTGCCCTTGAACTCCTCAAAGACCACCTCATCCATGCGCGAACCGGTCTCTACCAGCGCGGTGGCTATTATGGTAAGGCTGCCTCCGTTTTCTGTGTTGCGTGCCGCTCCCAGAAATCGCTTGGGCTTGTGCAGCGCTCCGGGGTCCAGTCCTCCGGAAAGCGTGCGCCCGGTGGGCGGCACGGTCAGGTTGTACGCACGGGCAAGCCTTGTAATGGAATCAAGCAGTATTACCACATCTTTGTTCTGTTCCACAAGCCTTTTTGCCCTCTCCAGCACAAGCTCCGCTATGCGGCAGTGATTTTCCGGAAGCTGATCAAAGGTGGAATAAATCACGTCTCCCTTTATTGAGCGCTGCATATCGGTGACCTCTTCGGGGCGCTCGTCAATGAGCAGCACTATCAGGTTAACATCGGGATAATTTTCGCTTACCGCATTTGCAAGTTTTTTAAGCAGTATGGTCTTGCCCGCCTTGGGCGGAGCCACTATCAGCCCGCGCTGACCCATACCTATCGGGCTTATAAGGTCTATAAGCCTAAGTGCAATATCGTGCGAGGCATTCGGGTTTTCCAGCTTCAGGCGGCGCGTAGGATAAATGGGAACCAAATCCTCGAAGCGCATACGGCGCGCCGCCACTTCCGGTTCGTCTCCGTTTATCTGGGTCAGATACAGCAACGCACGGTAACGTTCTCCCTCCTTGACAGGGCGGGTCTTACCCTTTACCATATCCCCGGTACGCAGCGAAAAACGCCTTATCTGGCTGGCAGAAACATATACATCCCTGCCGTCACCGCCCTCGTCCAGCTTAAACTGCGTGGAGCGCAGAAATCCGTAGCCGTCCGCCATTATGTCCAGGACCCCGCAGCAATCGCCGCATTCACCGCTTTTGAGCATCTCGCTGGCCTCAGCTGACAGATTACCCTGCCGCCCTTTATCCCCACGCCTTGCGTTTTTATAGTTATTGTTCTGCTTCTGTCCGCTCTGAACCGCACCCTTATCGGGCATACCGGACTGAGCCGTTGCCGGCCGGGCCGGCTTGCCGTATATCTGTATCCCCGGTGCCTCGCTTATATCCACCTCTTGCGAACCGGCAGCATTGCCCGGGTTCTGAATTCCGCCATGTCCGTAATTTTGGGCGTTATTCCCCGCCGTATCGCTTTCCGGCGTTTTTGCCTGCCGTTCTTTACCGCTCTCTTTTGCCGCCTCGGCTCCCTCCGCCGCCGCCGGGGCGTCCGGAGTCTCCGCAGTCTTGGCACGCTTCGTCCTTGTCCGTGTGCCGGAGCCGGAGTTTCCTGCAGGTTTCTCTCCGTCGGTTTTTGACACATCCGCCGCCTTGGCATCCCGGCGCGCTTCCGTGCCTACTTCCGGAGTCTCCTTCTCCGGGGCAGGGGAGCGCTTTGCGGCACGGCTCCGCTTTACCTGTTTGGAGGAGCCTTCCGCTACAGCCTTTCCGGCCGCGGAATTATCGGCTGCCGCTATAGCTTCTTCGGCGCTTTTCTTTGGCTTTCTGCCGCGTTTTGCCGGCTCTTTGCCGGGTTCTGCTCCGTCATTAGCCGGCGCGCCCGCATCCGTCCGTTCCGTCTTTGACTCTGCAGGCTTTCTTCCCCGTCTGACCGTCTTTTTCACTTCCGCAGCAGTCCCCGATTCCGCGGCAGTGCCCACGGCGGACTCCAACTGTGTCCCGTTCTCGCTCATCAAAATCATTCCTTTGAAAAAAATAAATAATATGCATATTATGCAGTTACATCGGTTTTTGCAACAATCCGTTTTCGCGGCGGCCGAAAAACAGCAGCCCGGCAGTCTGCGGAGCAATAAACCCCACCCGGCAGACAGCAAAGCGAATTCTGGATGCAATATTGAATTGAAATACTCCGAAACGCTTAAAAGTAATAAATGCGTATGCACAAAAGTGTAAAATATATTATGCAATTTACATTATATCGTTATTCTTTTATATGTCAATCACAATCGTGCAACAAAACAATGCACAAATCCGTAAAATGTGATAAAATAAGAGAGTGATTGCGATGTTTCGCCGTATTTTTATCCGGAACACGCACACGCCGCATAAACTTTTACCGAAAGGAATGCCGTAACGGCATGATTGGTTGCCTATGAAATATCTTGTACTCCTTATAGACGGCGCAGCAGACGAGCCCGTTCCGGAGCTGGGATATAAAACCCCTCTGGAGGTAGCGAAAAAGCCTTATATGAATTTTCTTGCACAAAACGGAGAGGTGGGCATGCTCAACCCCACTCCCATAGGCTGCACCGGAGGCAGTGACACGGGCAATATGTGCATCATGGGCTTTAACCCGGCAAAATATCTTACCGGCAGGTCTCCGCTGGAGGCCGCTGCCCTGGGCATAAGCATGGCTGATGACGACATCGCAATGCGCGTAAACCTTGTTACGCTGTCGGAGGACGAGCCGTACGAAAACAAGACCATGCTGGATTACAGCGCCGACGAAATAACCACCGAGGAAGCCTCCGTGCTTATAAACTGTGTTCAGGAGCATTTCGGCAATGACCTGATGCGTTTTTATCCCGGCTTTTCCTACCGCCACTGTCTTATAATGCACCATGCTACGGCAGGACAGATACTCACTCCTCCGCACAATATCACTGCAAAAGGCATAGCGGATTATCTGCCCAAAGGGGATTACGCCGATATGCTTTGCGACATAATGCGCCGCAGCTATCAGCTGCTTTCCGACCACCCAATAAATAAGGAGCGCCGCAAAAGAGGGCTGAAGCCCGCAAACTCCGTGTGGTTCTGGGGGCAGGGCACAAAGCCCATGCTGCCCTCCTTCAAGGAGCGTCACGGTCTTAACGGAGCCGTGGTTACCGCGGTGGATCTGGTAAAAGGGCTTGCCTTCCTTGCCGGCATGAAAATCTATAATGTGGAAGGCGCAACCGGCACGCTTACCACTAATTTTGCAGGCAAAGCCCAGGCAGCAATTCAGGCCTTTGAGGACGGCTGCGATCTGGTATACCTTCACCTGGAGGCGCCGGACGAATGCGGCCACCGTCACGAGGTGGAGGGCAAGGTCCGCGCCATTGAGGAGATCGACTCCAAGGTTCTCTGCCCTGTGTTCCGCTATCTTAAAAAGCAGGGGCAATTCGGCATCCTTGTAACGCCGGATCATCCCACCCCGCTTACAACCCGGGCTCACAGCAATGCAATGGTACCGTTTGTAATCTACCGCAGCGATGTGGCTCCCATAAATCCCGCGGACAACTACTGTGAGGCCTCTGCCAAGAACAACGCCGTCATACTCAACGAGGGCTATATGGCAATAACACGCATGATGCTGCTGGGGCATCCGTTTATGGAATAACCCCGACAGAGCCTTTTCCAGCGCCATTTTCCCGCAGTCCGGGAAACATCCGGACACCGCATAAATGTTCCATCGCGCAACAAAAGGAATACCGGATATTCCTTTTGTTGCGTCTTTTTTATTTTTAATACTATCCTCTTGACAACGGACACCGGCAGCAATAAACTAGCATCAACAGATATTTATAATTCTGAAAGGATGATGTTTTATGTTCAGACAAACTCCTCCCATGGGTTGGAACTCCTGGAACACCTTCGGAGGCAACATAAACGAACAGCTCATAAAGGAAACGGCGGACGCAATGGTGGATACCGGCCTTAGGGACGCAGGCTACGAATATATCATAATCGATGACACGTGGCAGGAGCCCGCACGCGAGAACGGCCACCTGGTGCCCGACCGCAATAAATTCCCCGGCGGCATGAAGGCGCTTGCCGATTATATCCACGGCAAAGGGCTGAAATTCGGCATGTATTCCAGCTCCGGATACCTCACCTGCATGGGGCTTCCGGCCAGCTGCGGACACGAGTTCACCGATGCCGCCGATTTTGCCGCATGGGGCGTGGATTACCTCAAATACGATTACTGCAACCGCCCCTTCCGTATACCCAGCGACCTGCTCTATCGCCGTATGGGGCTTGCGTTGGCCAATTGCGGCCGTGATATTCTGTTTGCCGCCTGCTCCTGGGGGGCCGACGGCACTCCGGAATGGATACGCGGCACCGGAGCCACCACCTGGCGTTCCACAGGAGATATATGCGACTCATGGGCAAGTATCCGCGATCTGGGATGCGCACAGGCAGATAAGCTCCTCTCCGGCGCGATAAACTGCTTTAACGATATGGATATGCTTGTAGTAGGCATGAACGGCAAGGGCAATGTAGGGGTATCGGGCTGCACGCAGGATGAGTACCGCACCCATTTTGCGCTCTGGGCCTTTCTTGCTTCACCCCTTATTATAGGCTGCGATATCCGCAGCATAGACAGCGATGCGCTGGAGATTCTTAAAAACAAAGCCCTCATTGCCGTGAATCAGGACCCCGACGGCAGACTTCCCCTGCCTCTGGGCGGGCCCGCACCGCTTGCATTCCCGGGCAAAAACGCCTTTTCCATGTCCAGGCTTATGAGCAACGGCGATATTGCGGTAGGTATGTTCAACATGGATGACTCCACCGATGTTCTGTTCCAGTTTTCCGTCTATGACCTGGGGCTGGACCCGGCTCTGGGGCAGACCGTCGTCATTACTGACCTTTATACCGGTGAGGAATTCTCCCCCGTCGAAGGCTTCGTATACCGCGGCGTCAAGCCTCATTGCTGCTGCATGCTGCGCCTGCGCGTGATAATGCAATGAACTGCATGAAATGCTCCCGCGCCCTCACCGGCGATGAAGTCGGCCTGCACAAAAAGCTCATAAACCGCGGCGCCGAGCAATATATGTGCATAGACTGCCTTGCCGGATATCTGGGTTGTGACGTCCATACCCTGCGTCGCAAGATCGCGGAATTCCGCGCCATGGGCTGTATACTGTTCCCTGAAAACGGCGCGGGCGGCAAGCCGTAAAGCCTATCCAAATGCGGGAGTTCTGTTAAAACCGTATTAAAAACGACTTGCGAATACATTAACGGCGGAAAAACGGCATCTTGCCGTCATGTTTTTACGGCGCAGGCTTTTGCGGGCCGAAAAGAAAGTTTCCGGTATTGCTGAAAATACTGCCTGTGCTGTTTTTCTGTCTGAAAAAACAGGTCACATTGGACGCACAACAAAAAAACACCCTGATTATAACAAAATCAGGATGTTTTTTGTTGATTTGTCGGGCCGTTTAAGTTATCTTCCGCTGATAAACGGTCGCTGCATCCGGCTGCATTATTATTGTTTTGCAGCCGGTAAAGTTTTGTGCAAGGCGCCGCGGCAGCCTTACTTATGCTTTTTCTTTACGATAACAACTACCACCACAATTGCCGCTATAACCGCTGCGAAAGCAGCGGCAACAATAATTATCCACCACGGGAAGGAGCTTTCCTCGGGCTCGGAAGGAACAACGGTCGTGCCGCTTCCCGTTGCCGGAATCGTCTCATTCTCTGCAAATCCGCAAACGGTGCAGGAATGCTCTCTTAAACCCGCCTCGGTCTCCGTCGCCTGCCGTACAACGGTCCATTCTCCGAAAGTATGCCCGGATATGTCCATCACTTCGCCGCAGTCGCATTCATGCCAGTGATTATCACTGTCCGTTCTCCATTCGCTTCCGGCTGCGTGCTCATGTCCTATAACGGGTATATTTGCCGTTTCCTTATATCCGCAGACAGTGCAAGTGCGTTCCTTAAGTCCCGTTTCGTTTTCCGTCGCTTCACTTATCGTTTCCCACTCGCCGAAGGTATGCGCATCTGCGTCCATTGTCTCTCCGCAGGAGCAGACATGCCAGTGATTTTTTGTGTCGTTCTTCCATTCGCTTCCGGCGGCGTGCTTATGCCCTACCGCTGTTGCGGGGAAGGTGTAGGTAACGGTATAGTATTTTTCTCCCTGCGCCTCCTTCCAAGCTCCGGTTGCCGCCACTCCGTTGACGGTAACGCTCATGTTATTGGCAAACTGATAACCCGAAGAGGGAATTAAGTCAAAGGATACTTTATATACTGCCCCCTCTTCAAAGGGCTTGCTCGCGCTGTGGGAGGCTTGCTTGGTAACATCATACCAGCTCATACTGACTTTCTGCGCCCCGGCAGATATTGAAACCGTACTGTCCGGCATCTTTCCCGCTGCCGGAGCTTCCAGGTTTGTTACGGACACCGAATTCACTATTTTGGGCATAGTGAAAAGCAATGTTACATACAGGTCGTTTTCGTATAAGGTTTTGTTGCCGCTATACCAGACAAACGGATTATTCCCAACCGAATACCGGCTCAACGGGTCACCGTTTACCGTGACATTGCCGGTGTAATCAAATTCCGTTTCGGATTTTCTTTCAAAATAGTAACCGGCCTTAGGCGTTATATAGACCTTCAGCTTGTATGTATGCCCCTCAACGAACTTTGTTCCTGCGGGCAGATCTTGGGTGCCGGCCGTTACATCATCCCATATGACATCATGTATAGAGGCGTTGGGCGTCTCGTTCTGGTACAGATCGGTATCTATTGTTTTACCCACCGCAGGAATGTCAAGACCGCCGATGCCGATATAATTCAGCTTTGTTCCCTCGCAGAAGTATGTGCACTCTACAAACTTTTCCTGCTTGCTGATATTATCGAAACTGCCGTTGGCATAGTATGTCACATTCCCTGCCGTTCCGTAGTCGATGCGGTTTGCGGTATCGCGAAAAGCAACGGTGGTGTCTGCCGCATCCTTGAACTGATAATTGGAATCCGAACTCAAGGTCAGCTTCATGCTCAGAGTATACGAATGGCCCGCAACGAATACGTCGTCCGCGCTCATATTGTAATTGGAGCCCACTTCCCTCCAGTTCAGGCCGGAAATAGTGGCATTGTAACCGACGCGAATGCTTGTCGTATTGGGGTGAGCTCCGTAAACGGGCCTTGTGACATCATATATACTTATATAATTCATTTCAATTTTTGTTTTGGGAAAAGTATATTCGATATACAGTCGGTCGGCCTGAGTTGATCGCTCCACCGTCGCGGTATTGCCGTTGACCGTAGCGGTAATGCCGGATGTGCCGGACGGGAACCCATATCCGGCATTTGCCCTGACCGTTATCCTGCAGGTATAACTTTTTTGTTCTTCAAACACCAGGTCGGCATTGGAGGGATACCCGCCGTACTCGCACCATGAGATAGAGGAAACGGTCACGCCGTTTCCGATTACATTCGGCAAATCAAAATCGGCATGTTCCCCCGTAACCGGCACGGTGACATTGGTAATCATGATGGTTGATACCGTGGTAGCCGCGCTTGCGCGAACGGGCAAAAACTGAACAGCCGCACAAACCGCGCAGATTGTCAGCATTAAACACAGCAGCTTAAAATGCTTTTTCATTTTTATTTCTCCTTATCTGTAATATAATTGTTTTCGCTTATCCGATGCGAAAACATACAGGCAGTATTCTCCGGTGTAAACGCCTTTTACTGCTTTGTACTGCTTACCGTCCGGAACGCCGACGTGCCCCCGCTGCATTCCGAATATGCGTATATCTGCCCTCAGTATAAGTCATATATACAGATATATTATATTGGGTTGCTTATCTTTGCGCCCTGTCCTAAAGTGCAACTTTGAGTATTTTTTCAAAAAAACCGTGAGCGGTGTCCGGAGCGCGGCGCATAAACATTCAGCTGCGGCCAAGCTCTCGCGCTTTGTTTCCGGCACGGTTTACGGAAACCGAAACTGCTGTTTTTGCCGCAAACGCCGTTTCCTTTGCAAAAATGCCGGCTAAAGTATCGGCAGCGGCTTTTTAGTCCTAAAAAGTTCTTGATATTGCGCTGGTTTTGTAATAAAATCTATTTGTAAAAATCAAACGGCTATATAAAGGAGAGCAGATATTATGGCAACCGATACTAATGTTCAGACGGCATCATCCAGGCCGGTAGGGCAATTAAAGACAAACAGGGGGCTGTTAAAATATATTATTTTCAGCATCCTTACTCTCGGAATATATTCCCTTGTGTTCATGTCATCGGTATCCTGCGATGTAAACATCGTTTGCAGCAGATATGACGGCAAAAAAACCATGCATTATTGTCTGCTGTTCTTCCTCGTGGGGCCGCTTACTCTGGGGATTGCAGACCTTGTGTGGCACCATAGAATCTCCAATCGTATCGGTACCGAAATCAGGCGCCGCGGCATGACCTATTCCTTCGGCGCTTCGGATTTCTGGCTGTGGAACATTCTGGGTTCACTAATAATTGTAGGCCCGTTTATTTATTTTCACAAACTGTGCAAAGCCATGAATCAGATGAACAGTCATTACAACACATTCGGCTGACCCGCAAGCCGGGTGATGTGTCAACAATAAAGCCGTTTTTTACGGCTTTACTGTCATTTGCCCGGATGCAAATATACACCTTTCGGATTGCATTTTGATATGCCCGGATATTTTTGCGGCATATCAGATCATTATACCGAGGTTATTTGTATGAAAACACGTTTTATTACCATGACAATTGCGGTATTGCTTATAAGCTCATTTATACTGAGCGCCTGCGGCGTCTCTGCAGAGCATTCCGCGCAAACCTCCTTTGCTCCGAACCCTTCCGCAACGGCGGAAACTCCGCAGGGCGGATACGAACTGCACGCGGAGGACGGATGTATAACGGTATTCTTCCGCTTAACTCAGGGGCTCTGGGAGCCGGACGCCTATGACCGGGATATAATCGGTCTGACCCCGGCTGTCGGGCCCGAAGGTTTTACTCTTTTCAGGATTTCCGCCGCTTCTCCGGGTACAGCCGCGGTTAAATTTCGCTGCACAAAAGACGGCGCCGTCACAAGCACATGTGTTCTTGAGCTTTTTGTAAGCGAAGCATTTGCCATCGAAGTAACAAAAGCCGACATCGCCCCCGGGCAGGCCCCGGACGACACCTCACCGTCCCGGCCTATTTCCTTTGCCGTTGATTACAACCGCACTTCGGCATTGCTGAACGATGTTTTCGGCGCCGGGATTATAGCCGACGCGCAGTCCGTAATAGCCGCGTTTTTGCGCGGTGAAACCTCGGTTAAAATTCATCCCGAGGACACGGAAAACTTTAACGGATATGTATATGTCAATAATCTCTGTGCGGTTATAGAATGTATCTGTCCCCCGTTCGCAGTGTTGGCCGACATGAATCCGCTCAGAGCATACCGGGACGGAGCCGTATACTGGAATTATACCGATTCCTCTGACCGGACCTCCGAGGCAATCGCGGCATTTGAAAACAGGGTGCTTGAGATAATGTCCTGCATAGACTCAAATGACAGCCAGACCGCCAAAGCCATGCTGCTTTACAACGCTCTGACCCTCAATTCGGTATATGATTATGATTATATAAACGCATCCGGGCATACCGCGGAACAGGACAGACTTGTGCCCTCTGCCTACAACGCCATAGTCAACGGCAGCGGAATATGCACCTCGTTTTCCTCGGCTTATGCCTTTCTCTGTATTCAGGCCGGCATAGACGCCGCCTGCGTGTCCGGCACCTCCCCCGAAATGATGCATCAATGGTCTGTCATCAGGCTGAACGGAGAAAAATACTTCTGCGACGCCACATGGGATCTGGGCGGAGGATTCAGGTATTTCGGCCTTACGGCCGCGGACAGATTCGGATGGGCGGGCAGTTTTGACCCTGACGATCTGCGATGCGGAGTTTTCAAAATAAGCGCCGACGATATAACAAACACCGGCTTCTGTAGCCTGCATGACGCACTTGAAGAAGGCAATGCCGATTTCCGTCTGCATCACACCGTGCAAAAAGCGGAATTCTGCGGAGGCAGGCTGATATTTGACTGCAAAGACGGCCAATAATATTAACCCATTACCGGCCTGACGGTCTCCGCGGGCGGCAGAAAGAAGCGGCATAACCGTCACGGGCATGCTTGTAATGCATTGCCGCGGCGCGGATATGCCGCATTATATTCTATTGTGCGAAGCGACATGGCAAGACTATTTTTATCATTTCGGCCTGCCTTTGGTATGTTTATGGCATCGGGCGGAAAATGCAATGGAGCATTTCGGGCACATAAGAAAAACGGAGCCTCTCCGCGGAATTAAAACCGAGTAAGCCCCGTCTTGATACAATATATTTCCCCTGTTACAAACGGCAGATCCGCCGCGTCACACTATAAAGCTTTTGCGGTAATTCTCCAGTGCGGCGGCAATAATTCTTCGAGCCTCCTCGCCGTCGGCCACTTCCTGCACGGCAGTGGACATATTCTCCAACGCTTTATATACCGAAAAGAAATGCATCATCTCGTCCGAAACATGCTCGGGCAGCTGATGGATATCCTTATAGGTGTTATACATGGGGTCGGAAAACGGTATGGCTATTATCTTTTCGTCCAAATGCTCGTTATCCACCATCTTGATAACCCCTATCGGATAGCACCGCACCAGCACCATGGGTTCTATTTCCTGACTGGAAAGTATAAGCACATCCAGCGGGTCGTTATCATCGGCATAGGTCCTGGGTATAAAGCCGTAATTTGCCGGATAATGCGTGGAGGTATACAGTATACGGTCCAGGCGCAGCATCCCCGTTTCCTTGTCCAGCTCGTACTTTTTCTTGCTTCCCTTGGTGATCTCCACCACGGCCATAAAATCACCCGGCGTTATTCTGTCCGCCGATATATCATGCCAGATATTGCCCATTTTCTTCTCCTTTTGCAGCCTTATGCTTCTTTATCCGATTAAGTGTTCTGCCTGATTATTGCTCTGCCGCCATATCTAAGGACGCCTTCAGCTTATGCTGCTGACGCTGCCGCTCCACACCACCGCGGCATCATAATACTCCTCAAGGCAAAGCCCGGAATTATACAGGTACTCCGCCAGCTCCCTGCCCACATAACGGAAGTGATACGGCTCGTACTTTATTCCGGTGAGGCTCTCCTTGCCCTTCTGATATCTGAGTATAAAGCCGAATCTCCAGGAATTCTCGCCCAACCATTTGGCCTCCTTTGTGGAGGCAAAACCCGGCCCGGGCGTTTTATATGACAGGCAGGTTATGTCAAAGGCCAGTCCTGTCTGATGCTCGCTGGTGCCCGGATACGCGCTGCCTATCGGCTTGGACGGGTCAGTGCCGTAAGACGGGTCGGAATTGACACGGCTCTGCCAGTTTTGAGTCTGACGGTCATAGGAGCGGTAAACATTGCACAGATAAAAGCTCTTTATGCCCCGCTCGGCGTTTGCGGCATTCACCATGGCCAGAAATGCCTCCAGCGCTTCGGGGTTTGCCAGAGTGGGATTATCCCGCATTGTAAACGGAGCCTTATCCAGATATTCACCCACAGATACCAGATCCTTGGGCACATAATCCTTATCCAGGCGGTTGTTCATATTTATCAGTGTGGTT
>JAQXIQ010000117.1 GCA_029007865.1 Bacillota bacterium | reverse complement strand
ACGGATATGCGCTTATTGACTATCGGTATTCCGTAAGTGGAGCTGATCTTTTCGCATTCCGGCACCAGCTTTTCGGCACGGGAGGTTATTTTGTCGTAGATCTTGCGGCAGCAGCCTTCCACGGAGCTGTCAGCGCAGTCAAGCAGCGATATACCCATGGTAACGGTGCGTATATCCAGATGCTGTCGCTCTATCATGCCGATGGTTTCGGTAATTTCAAAAATGTCTAGCATATTATAGCTGCACTCCTCAGAGGAGATGTCCTTTCGTTTAAGACAATGTTAAGTGCGATCCGGGTTAATGCCGGGATATATAAGCCGGGAAAACGCGGGCGAGGGTGGGTTGCCGTGTTAACAAGCCCCCGCATTTATATTCCCGTTTTATACTCTGTGCATGGAGTTGAAAATATCGACATGCTGCAGGCGTATATCCTCGCCTATTTCTCTGCCCAGTGCTTCAAGGGTCTGCTGGAGCTGTGAGAACTCCACCGTGCAGCCTTCGGTGTCCACCAGCATCATCATGGTAAAATACTCCTGCATGGTGGTCTGGCGTATGTCCAGAATATTTACATTGAGCCGGGCCAGTTCCCCGGACACCGAGGCAATGATTCCCACGCGGTCTTTTCCTACCACGGTTACAATTGCTTTCATGTTTGCAAGTCCGCCGCCTCCGGGATGAATTCAAATGCACCGCGGAGGCATCCTTTCAGGTAAAGTTTTTGCTTAATCGCCGCCCGCCCGGGCAATGGGAAGCCGGTTCAGCGCCGTATCTCGTATGCGGTGATGAAACCGCGGTATGTGCGCACCAGCACGGTATCGCCGGGACGGAACTCGGGCTCGGTTTCCAGGTACAGCTCCCGCTCATATTCCCGTCCGGTTTCGTCGCGCCCGGTGAACAGCACGGTGTTGTACCTGCACAGGTCGATATCGCGCGACTGGCCGAGCTCTGCAAAGGTGAGAGTCTCCTCCGTTGTAAGACCGTTTGCAATATCAATCAGCATGCGGCGCTTTTTTGAGCAGCGCGCAAGCAGGAGTATTCCGGCAGTGCAGCAAATAAGAGCTCCGGCAATGGCTATGACAAAGGTTATCCATTTGATCTGCGGAGTTATGATGCTTATGATATATGCCGCAAGAAAAAGAACTATCAGGGCAATAAGCAGAGCCAGCCTGCCGATATACTGCCGTTTGACGCCGCTGCGGTATTCTTCAGAGTAAATTTCCTTCATGATCATGCATACTCCATAATGGATTCATAGCCGTTATCAATGCACCACTGCTCGGCAAAGGTGCCCTCGTAAACCTTGATGGTTTTAAGGGAAGGGCAGTCCATAAAGGCCGTTTCGTCAATCGAGGTAACCCCGGCCGGGAGCTTTACGCTTTCAAGAGAGCTGCAGCCGGCAAAGGCGATACGGCCGATGGTGGCCAGAGACTGCGGCAGATTCACGCTTTTAAGAGCCGTGCATTTGAAAAAGGCGCGGTCGCTTATGTGCTTTACGGAATTCCAGCCTATCTGCTCTATAACGGAATTGCTCTCAAAGGCGGAAACCCCGATCGTGCGCACGCTGTCGGCAAGCTCAAAGCTTTTATCGGTTTTGCCTGCGGGGAATACCGCAAGGGTGTCCATATTGCGATTGTAAAGCACGCCGTTGTCAGAGGAATACTTGGCGCTGCTGCCCTTTACCGTTATACTTTGTACCGCACTGCCTATAAAGGCTGAAGGCTCTACGGTGAGTATGCTGTCGGGCAGGATTATTTCCTTGAGTTTGGTGCCGGTAAAGGCCCCTTTGCCAATGGCGGTAATGGGTTTATCATTGTGCGTGGAGGGGAGCTCGGCCTTGGCGGCAGAACCGGTATAGCCGGTTATGCTTATCTTTCCGTCGCTGGTGGAATAGACAAAACCGTCCATGCTGGGGCCGGAGGCGCAGCCTGCGAGCAGTATTATGCACAGCGCAGCCGCAACGGCGGGTATGGTTTTTTTCATAAGGGTTCCTTTCTCACTGGTGTATTTTGCAATTCGGCGAATCAGCCGAACAGAGAGGCGAATATTACGCCGCCGAGTTCGTCCTTTTCGCATACAAGGTCGTGCAGAATGGGTTTCATGTGCAGATAGCGCAGGGAATCCGGCTCCTCGGCGCCCAGCTCCTCCAGTCTTGCCGCGGCGTCAAGCTCGTCAAGGTGGCTGCCATCAATGGCGTTAAGGACGCTGGAGGGGAACTTGAACGGACTTGCGGTGGATACCGTCACGGCGGTGGTCATGTCCCCCGTGGCACTGCGGTATTGCTTTAAGACGCTTTGCGCAACCGCCGTGTGGGGGTCGATGATATAGCCGTAATCGCGGTAGGTTTCCGCAATCGCCTGAGAGGTCTGCTCCTCGGTGGCAAAGCCTCCGGCGAATTTTTCACGCAGGCGGCTCATTATCATATCGTCGGCCTTGTACCGGCCGTCATGCTTAAGCTGCTCCATCAGCTTTGTGATGTAATCGGAATTTCCGTCGGCAAGGTGGAACAGCAGACGCTCCAGATTGCTGGAGATAAGAATATCCATGGAAGGACTCATGGTTTTGTGGAATTCCCTGCGCGCGTTGTACTCACCGGTGTTTATAAAATCGGTAAGGACATTGTTGCTGTTGGATGCGCAGATGAATTTATGCACCGGGAGGCCCATCCTGTATGCGTAATATCCGGCCAGAATATTGCCGAAATTACCGGTAGGCACCACAAAGT
>JAQXIQ010000116.1 GCA_029007865.1 Bacillota bacterium | reverse complement strand
CCGAGGCACGCATCATGGGCAGTATATAGCGACCGCCCTGAAAATGCAGATGGGACAGAATGGAGCCGCCCGCTATGGGGAGACCGGCATTGCTGCCTATAAAATAATGCGGGAACTGATGCTGAAAATCCGCAAGCCTGCGGAAGGTCGCACGGTTGATCTCCATGGGGATGTGCTTCTCGCTCAGCGCTATACAGTGCTCGTTAAAATATACATACGGGCTGTACTGAAAATGCCATTGCTCGCCGTTCAGGGTTATGGGGATGGTGCGCAGAAGGGCTCTGGGCGGATGATTGATGCGCCCGGCGTAACCGACATTCTGTACGCAGAGCTGACAGGCCGGATAGGAACCCGCAGGAGCCGACCGCGCCATGGCGATTTCCTTTGGGTCTTTTTCCGGCTTGGTGAGATTTATGGTTATCTCCACCTCGCCGTATGGTGACGGTGCGCAGTAGCAAATATTGCGGGCTATCTGCGCGGTGCGGATATAGTTGCTGTTTCTGCACATTTCATAGAACCATGCGGTGGCCTTTTCCATGCCCAGATGCTCTATGATATCCGTAAAGCGTTCGGTAACCTGTGACGGCGGCATCAGCAGACAGCCTGCCACGCGGTTGTCGAATATCTCGCGCATGGAGGGGGTGTTGTCCCGGAGCATACCGTTTTGGGCCGCAAGGTCGGTAAGGCGTTCTAGCATTGCCGGCAGACTGTCCGTGACGGCGGCATCGCCTTCAAAAGGAGAGTCCAGCCCGAACAGATCCAAAAGACGGTTTTGTACAAAATACATGTCCTGAGGCATGCATAAGCCTTTTTCCACAGCATATCTGACGCATTGAGCCAGTAGTTTTTTAATCTCTTCCATGTTTCCATCGTGCCCTGCAAGGGCCCTTTCAGTATTTTTAGTTGCTGCGGTGCAAACCGCAGTCTGCGGCATATAAAAAACTGCCGGCAGCGTACAGGCGGAGCCGGAAAAGCCGGAACCGTGTGCGTAATAATGGGAGTGCGGCACGGCATTATCGGAATTATATAAAAGTATTATAATATCAAATGCTCAAAAAGACAATATTAAATTGAAAAAATATGTTTTTATGCTATAATTACAAATGTATATGCAGTATAATTGTCAGAGCCGTGTCCAAAGGCGTTTTGTCCGGCACGGAGATATATTATGCGGCGGAGGGAATATTGCGTTATGGATTTTGAGCAAAAGCTGATCAGCAGCGCCGGATTTGTCGCTCTTTACGGACAGAGCGGGGAGGCGGTAAGCAGATACTGCCGCATCAGAGAGGGTTTTTTATCGCATTTTTCGGGAGAACCGGGCTTTTTTTCGGCATCCGGAAGATGCGAAATAATAGGAAATCATACCGACCATAACGGCGGAAGAGTGCTGGCCGGCAGCATAAGCATGGATGCCGTTGCGGCGGCGGTGCCCACATCGCAGCCGTGCATAAGGATGGTGTCGGAGGGCTTCCCGGGTATGTTTTGCGTTTCCCTGGACGATACGGCGCCCAAGGCGGAGGAGCGTGGGACAACAACCGCCCTGATAAGGGGAGTGGCGGCAAGATTTGCAGAGCTTGGATACAGGACGGGCGGCTTTGACGCCTATGTAAGCAGCAATGTGCTAAGAGGGTCCGGGCTGTCGTCATCGGCGGCGATAGAGGTGCTGATATGCACGGTGCTGAGCGAGCTTTATAACCAAGGCGGGATAGCTCCGGAGATCATGGGCAGGATTTCTCAGTATGCGGAAAACCGGTATTTCGGCAAGCCGTGCGGGCTGATGGATCAGCTTGCCTGCGCCTGCGGCAGCATGATAGCGCTGGATTTCGCCGGGGAGGATGCCGGGATAAAGCGTATCGGATATGATTTTGCCTCCAGAGGCTACAGCATGATTATTACTGACGTGCGTCAGGACCACGCCGATCTTACAGGAGAATACGCGGCGATAACGGGGGATATGGGCGCCGTGGCTGCCGCAATGGGCAAAAAACGGCTTATAGAGGTTGATGAAGAGGATTTTTACGGCAGGCTTCCCGCCCTGCGCAGGGTATGCTCCGACCGCGCATTGCTGCGCGCAATACACTTTTTTCAGGAGAACAGACGGGTCGATGAGGCGGTTGCGGCGTTGGAGATCAATGATATCAACGGGTTTTTCCGCTGCATAAACCGGTCGGGTGAGTCCTCCGCGCGCTTGCTGCAGAACCTGTTTGCCGCAGGGTCTTCGGCTCAGGCCATACCGCTGGCGCTGGAGCTGTCGCGAGACCTGCTCAGGGGCAGGGGCGCGGTGCGCGTGCACGGAGGCGGCTTCGGAGGCACCATACTTGCCTTTGTGCCCGACGATATTAAGGATGAATATATAGCACGCATGGACAGTGTATTCGGCCTCGGAGCGGCCTGCGAGTTAAATATACGCGCGCAGAGCGCCATGAGGGTGCTGTAAGGTGCCGCGAACGGATTTTCGGGCGGTTGTTATTTTAATAAAAAACTCTGCGGCAGGAAGGGAGATGCAGATATGGACAGTCTGCTGATTAAAAACGCAATGCTTTTGGGCAGCGACGGGAGGTTTTACCCCGGCGAGCTGCTTGCCGTGGACGGACTCATTGCCCAGGTGGGTAATGTGACCGGTACGGCCCGGCGGATAATAGACGCGGGAGGCAGGTATGTTACCCCGGGTCTTATAGACGCGCACTGTCATGTGGGAATAATGGAGGAGGGCGTAGGCGCAGAGGGAGACGACGCTAACGAAACCAGCGATTTGTGCACGCCCTGCATGCGTGGGGAGGACGGCGTCAACCCGTTTGACCCGGGCTTTAACGACGCGCTGGAGGCCGGAGTGACCACGGTTGTTACGGGGCCGGGCAGCGCAAATGTAATAGGCGGCACCTTCTGCGCGCTTAAAACCCTGCCCGGTACTCTGGAGGATAAGCTTTTGCTGGCTCCGGCGGCGCTCAAGGCTGCTCTGGGGGAAAACCCAAAGCGGCTGCAAAAGAGCAAATGCGCAACCAGAATGGGCAGCGCCGCCGCACTCAGAGCATTTTTGGACAGAGCCGTGCGGGCGGCAGAGCAGGAGGCTCAGGACGGCGAGAGCAGGATAATGAGCGCTGTCATTAAAGGAGAGCTGCCGCTCAAAATACACGCGCACCGGGCGGATGATATTCTCTCTGCCGTGCGCATTTGCCGCCAATACGGTGTAAGATATACAGTAGAGCACTGCACCGAGGGCTATAAAATCGCGGATATCCTGAGCAAAGAGGGAGTGCGCTGTGTTATAGGCCCCACCATGATAACCCGTATGAAGGTGGAGCTGGCCGGTCTGGACATGAGCAACGGCGGCGTGCTGGAAAGGCATGGCATAGAGTGCGCCATTTCCACCGATCATCCGGAAACTCCGGTATCGCTTCTGGCGGCTTCGGCGGGCTTTGCCGTGCGGGGCGGCATGAGCCGTGAAGCGGCGCTGAGGGCAATAACCGTAAATCCTGCGCGTCTCTGCGGGATAGATTCCCGGGTGGGCTCCCTGGAGGCGGGGAAAGACGCCGATATCGTTATTTTTGACGCTTATCCTCTGGATATATGCGCGCGCGCCGTTTTTGTGGCGGTTAACGGTAAGGAATATATAAATAAACTCTGATAATAAGCAGATACGCATTTATAAAAATGCAGCGGCGCATTAGCTGCCGAAATATTGCAGCAATAACAAACAGGAGGAAGCATTATGAAAAGCTATCGCAAAGAATTGTATTTCAACATACCGTCAAGGAGAGCGTTTGTAAATATTACGCCACAGGTGCAGCAGGCGATAAGCGAAAGCGGCATAAAAGAGGGGCTGGTGTTGGTAAACGCCATGAATATAACTGCCAGCGTGTTTATTAACGACGACGAAAGCGGCCTGCATGCCGATTATGAGAGATGGCTGGAGCGGCTTGCGCCGGAAAAGCCGTATTCGCAGTATGAGCATAACGGCTATGAGGACAATGCCGACGCTCATATGAAGCGCTGCATAATGGGCAGAGAGGTAGTCTGCGCCGTTACGGGCGGCAGGCTGGATTTCGGCACCTGGGAGCAGATATTCTACGGCGAGTTTGACGGCAAGCGCTCCAAGCGGGTGTTAATCAAAATAATCGGTGAATAAAAAACTGCCTCTGCGATGCCGCGGCGTATGCGCAGAGTAAGCCGGAACGGAGAAGAAAATGTCCCGTAAGTACAAATATCTTTTGTTGGACGCCGACGGAACGGTGCTGGACTTTGAAAAAGCCGAAAGGACTGCCCTGCAAGGCACTTTTGAGGCTTTCGGGCTGGAGGCGTGCGACCAGGCTGTGAGCGATTATCACAGCATAAACAAACAGCTTTGGGAGGCGCTTGAGCGCGGCGAGGTCACCAGAGAGCGGCTGAGCACTCTGCGGTTTGAGAGGCTTGGAGAAAAATACCCTCAGGCCGGTGCGGAAATGGCCCCGGTGTATGTGGAAAAGCTCTCCGGGTGCGCATTTTTCCTGCCCGGTGCGGAGGAGTTCCTGGCCGAGGCGGCGGCAGTATGCGATATAGCAATAGTGACAAACGGAATCACCGCCGTGCAAAAGGGAAGGCTGAGCCTTGCCGGCATGGACAGGTTTGCGCGTTGTGCGGTGATCAGTCAGGAAATGGGCACAAGCAAGCCGGACCCCAAGCTTGCATTTGCGGCTCTTGAACTGTTGGGATGCCATGACAAAAAGCAGGCTCTGGTAGCCGGTGACAGCATAAGCGCGGATATCCGTATGGGAATAAACGCCGGTATTGACACCTGTCTGATGTTCTCCCGGTCGGGCCAGGCTTCCTACTGCGCGCAGAGCTATGAGGAATTACTGCGGCTTTTGGGAGACTGACGCAGTGAGACTTGTAATTATAATCTGCGGATGGTATAATATACTTAGTTACGGACGGTTTGCTACGGCGCCATGCGGTCACTGCTCCCGCTGCCGGGCGTAATATGCTTCCTGAAAGGATATGATATATAATGAACAAGCAGGATATTTTGTCACGTATAGATTCCACACTGCTTAAGCAGACGGCTACAAGCCAGCAGATATGCGCGCTTTGTGAAAACGCCATAAACAACCGTTTTGCCGCCGTATGCGTGCAGCCTTGCTATGTGCCGCTGTGCGCAAAGTGGCTCAACGGCAGTCCGGTAAAGGTTGCCACGGTTATCGGCTTCCCCATGGGGGCAAATACCACTGCGGTCAAGGCCTTTGAGGCGGCGGACGCGGTGCGCAACGGCGCGGACGAGCTGGATATGGTGATAAACATAGGACTGGCAAAAGAGGGCAACTGGGCGGCGGTACGGGATGATATTGCCGCGGTGGTGGAGGCGGGCGCCGGAAAATGCGTCAAGGTTATAATAGAGACCTGCTTTCTTGACCGGGAGCAGATACGCCTTGCGTGCCTTGCAGCGGCGGACGCGGGCGCGCAGTATGTAAAAACCTCTCCGGGTATGGCATCGGGCGGAGCTACGTAAGAAAACGTCCGGCTTATGAAGCAGACGGTAGAGGGCAGATGCCTTGTTAAGGCGGCCGGCGGCATCAGAACTATTGAAGACTGCAAAAGAATGCTGCAGGCCGGAGCGGACAGAATAGGCACGGGCAGCGCTGCGGCAATAGCGGAGGAAGAATGATAGCGCTTTGCGACACGGGGCTCATAAATCTCAAGAGCCTGCAGCGCGCCTTTGAGCATCTGGGACACATGGCGGTAATAACCGCACGGACCGACGAAATATCCTGCTGCGATCAGGTGGTGCTGTGTGCGGCCGGGTCATTTAAGGAGGGCTTTGACGCCATGCGCAAGAACCGTTTTGACCGTGCTCTGCGCGCTGCGGCTGCGGCGGGAAAGCCGGTTTTGGGTATAGGCCTGGGAATGCAGCTGCTCTGCAGCGACAGTAATGAGGGCGGGCTGTTCAAAGGGGCGTCTCTGCTGCCTCACAGCGTGCAATATTCCAAAGCCTGCCCTCCTGCAGACGGCTTTTATTCTACAAAAACCGACCCTGAATGCGCTCTGTTCAGGGGAATTGAACAGGCGTCGTTCTTTTATTTTCAGAACGCATTTGTCAGGGATACCGCAGACGCCTGTGCTGTAGCGGAGCACTACGGGGATTTCTGCGCCGCCGCGGTAAACGGCACCGTGAGCGCTACGGCATTTTATCCGCATAAAAGCGGAGAGGCCGGGATAAGGGTGCTGGCGAACTTTCTGGAAATGTAAATCCGGGAGAAAAGCACATACCTATGAGAGAATTTTGTATCATACCCAGAATAGAGGTAAACGGCGGTAAAACCGCAGGTACCGGGGAAGCCTGCGCAGAGACTGCCTACAGGCTTTACTGCGACGGTGCGGACGGGATTCTGCTGCATAATACCGATTATACAAGCGCCGGGGTGGCTGCGATGTGCGCAGCGGTAGCGGCGGTGACGGAAAGGGTATTTGTGCCGGTAAGGGTAAGCGGAGCGGTTTTTGAGACGGCGCAGATACGCATACTGATAAGCGAAGGCGCGGACAGGGTTTTTTATAACACCGCAGCGGTCTATTCGCCCTGGCGTATCGATGAGTCTGCCGGGCGCTTAGGGAGCCGTTATGTCGGGATCGCCGTTAATTGCCGCAAAATACCGGAGACATCCAACCGGGAGGTGCTGCTTAATAACGGTGCCGTTTCTTCCGGTAAGGATGCGCTTTTGTGGGTATATGAGGCTCAGAGACGCGGGGCAAGCGAACTGCTGCTTTGCGCAATGCCGCAGGACGAAAGCGAAGTTTTCGATACTTTTGCGGTGCGGCAGATAATCGGAGAAATTCAAAGTCCCGTTCTGCTTTTGGGTGATTTTGTTACCGCTGCCGATTTTGCCGGGGCGGCAAAAGCCGGAGCATGTGCGGCGGTCAGCGACATATTTGTGCGCGGCGGGGAAAGTATATATAAAATCAAGCGGGAATTGGCCGATATGGGCTTGAGTCTGCGGCTTTGAGAATGATTACGGAGAACAAAAATGCTTAAATTGTGGATACGACTAATCAGGGACAATAAGCTTACCGGGCAGTATACGGTGCCGGTAAAGGCGGCTTCGGCCGCCGATATGCTGGCCGAGGGTCTGCGCGAAGGTTGCTACGGGCTGGATCTGGCTCAGCCCATGGTGCAGGAAAAGCATCTGAAGGATATACGGCAGTACGGCTTTACACGGTTTTTGCCGGAATCCTTTATGGAGGATGTAAGCTTTGACCGCATGGAAGTACGGATATTTGACGACAAGCAAAAAAATAAAAAATGAATAAAAAGACGGCATATTAGCAATAATCAATTATGAAGGAGTTGATTATTGTGGTAGTAGATAAGATAGCGCTTACGCTGGTCATAATAGGTGCCCTGAACTGGCTGCTGGTAGGCTTGTTTCAGTATGACCTGGTGGCCGCGATATGCGGCGGCAGCGCCGCGATCCTGGCGCGTATCATCTATGCAGTGGTCGGCATTGCCGGCTTATGGTGCATATCGCTGCTTTTCCGTAAAAAGGCATAAAAGCGAGGATTTTTGTTAAAGCGGCATTTCCGGGCTGTTGCGGCCCGGAGATGCCGCTTTGAATATTCAGGTGCTTTTTGTGCCTGCATGGCCGGGAACCCGATGCGGGAAGTAATCAAAAAAACCGGCAAATTGTATCGGCGCTGCTTTGGCGGAGACCGCCGCTGCAGCATGCTTACGGATAAGCCGCCGACGGATAGGGGAATAAAAAAGCCGGTCCCCCGGACCGGCGGTAAGCGGCGTCTCCTGCCGTTATCAATAATTTGAGGCTTTGATTTCAAAATAGCTCTGGGGATGAGCGCATACGGGGCACACCTGCGGGGCCTTTTTGCCTATAACGACATGACCGCAATTGGCGCATACCCATATCATCTCCTCGTCACGGCTGAAGACAAGGCCGCCCTCAACATTGGCAAGCAGCTTTCTGTATCTCTCCTCATGCTCCTTCTCTATCTTGGCGACCTGCTCAAACAGGAATGCGATGCGGGTAAAGCCCTCCTCGCGTGCCTCTTTGGCAAAGCCTGCATACATATCCGTCCATTCATAGTTTTCGCCGGCTGCGGCGTCGGCAAGGTTGGTGGCGGTATCCGGTACTTCACCGTCATGCAGGAGCTTGAACCATATCTTGGCGTGCTCCTTTTCGTTTGCGGCGGTTTCCTCAAAGATATCGGCTATCTGCTGATATCCGTCCTTCCTGGCCTTGGAAGCGTAATAGGAATATTTGTTGCGCGCCTGAGATTCTCCGGCAAATGCCGCCATGAGATTGGCTTCTGTTTTTGAACCCTTGAGTTCCATTTTATTACCTCCGTTATGTTTGATTTTTTATATAAGGATCCGTATTACGGATCTCTTTACCGTGTTTCCGGCATTCCGGGCATATACCGCTCAGGGTCAGCTCGAAGCCCGTAACGGTCCATTCCGTCCTGGGCAGACAGGGCTTAAAGTCGGGAATATTTATATCGCATATATGCCCGCATACGCTGCAGATTATATGCTCATGCGGTGCGATATTCCTGTCAAAGCGGTCGGGCTGACCGGAGACGCACAGCCTGCGTATCAGGCCCTGCTCCGCAAGCAGGTTGAGATTGCGGTAGACCGTGCCCAGTGCCGGCCTGCTGCCCTCTGTCTGTGCAAGCCGGTATATCTCCTCTGCCGTTAAGTGTTTGCAGGAATTGTTTATTATATTCAGTATTTCCCGTCTTTGCTTAGTAAAAGCCATTATATAATTTCCCGAAAGCAATATTAAGAATAGGAATTATTCTTAATTTATTATACTTATTTTTCTTCCGCTGTCAAGTGTTTTTGAAAATTGAGCGTTGGCATATACTGCGCCCGTGTCGGGAATGCTTCTGACAGAAAGACCGCATCTGCTGCAGCCGGCAGATGCGGTCTTGATATATGCGTTCCGGAATTGTGTTTGCGTTGTTAGTTTTCGGGGTTGCTGCCGTCATTGTCCGGGTCGCCGTCTCCGCCGCGGTTTACAAATGAGAAGGGGCGCAGCAGGGAGGCGTTTTTGTTTTCCAGTTGGAGTACGCGCGCCGTGTAGAAGCACATGGCAAGGCCGGCAAGCAGATTCTGTACAAGGGAGGAAATACCCCATATAGCGATGGCAAACGGGGAGCCCGACATGGAAAGCAGAAGTGCCGATATCATGGGAATAACGGAAATTATGCTTGTGGCGGCGCATATTATACTGTAGTACACTACGGTTTTAATAAAATTGCCGCGGTACAGCAGGCGGGCGTACAGAAGCGAAAACATAAAGCGTACCCGCCCCATGGAGGTGGAAACTATCAGCGCTGAGGAGTAGGTGTCCACTGCGGCGGTTATAACGGAGATGAGCAAAAACAGCACCGCGAAAGCAAGAGGAAGGGCAACCGCGGCCACGGGAATTAGCAGTATTGAGGAGGAGAACAGCGTGCACATCTGCAGAAAAAAGCTCTGCAAATACGACGCCATATAGGTTATGAGAAAAACCACCGGCAGCTTGCGCAGTATAAGCTTTGCAAACTTTGAAGAATCGGACAGCATTTCGCTGCGGCCGGACATGATTTCACCGATAAAAACCGCAGCAAAAATATACATTGCGCATTGCAGGAAGGCAAGCAGGAAGGACAGCAAGAAGGAAGCGGGGCTGGTATTGATGCCGTTTGACAAGGAAGAAATGAGGGTTTCCACCGAGCTCTGCGAGGTGAAGTCCACCGTGGGCAGCACGGTTGCTACGGATCCGGCAACGGTGGAGGAGGTATATGCGTCCACCGCCGCTACAGGCAGCGCAAACAGCAGCAGCAGACCGAGCAGGCGAAAAAAACGGCCTTTCAATGAGCATTTCAGTTCCTTGAACAGCTGCTTGAAATCATAAAAATATTTGTTGCAGTCAACCTGCATCAGTTAACACCGCTTTCCGATATTATGTCTTTATATATTCTTTATAGATTTTATCACAAATTTTTCGTAAAAGAATGTGCATTTTGTAAACATTATTTAATATGCGAGGAAAACAAACGGGAAATTGCGTTAAAACATAATGTTGACATTTTTTCATCCTATGATATAATATAAAAAAACCTATAATGGCTGCAATAACGGAGAAAACGGCTGTAACAAAGGTACATTCAGAGAGTGCCCGGTTGGTGCGAGGGCGCAGTTCCGGTACGGCCCGCTCGTTCTTTACCAGCGGCCGGGCATGGTAATGCCTTAAAATGCCGTTGAGTGATCACATTCATGTGATAATCAGAGTGGTACCGCGAAGCTTCGTCTCTGGGCGAGGGTTCGCGTATTTTTAATTTTGGAGATTAAGGAGCAGGACATGAAAGAGGACAATTTTGTGCATTCTCAGATAGAGAAAAAGTGGCAGCAGATATGGGAGGACGAGGAGGCCTTTAAGGCTACGGACGATTATTCCAAGCCTAAATTCTATGCGCTGATCGAGTTTCCGTACCCTTCCGGAGCAGGACTGCACGTGGGACACCCGCGCAGCAATACGGCGCTGGATATCATTGCGCGCAAACGCCGCATGGAGGGCTATAATGTGCTGTATCCCATAGGCTGGGACGCCTTTGGTCTGCCTACGGAAAACTATGCCATGAAAAACGGCATACATCCGGCGATTGTCACAAAGCAGAATATAGACCGCTTCCGCAGCCAGCTCAAAAGCATGGGCTTTGCCTTTGATTATTCCAGAGAGGTCAATACCACCGACCCGTCTTATTATAAATGGACACAGTGGATCTTCCTGCAGATGTTCAAAAAGGGACTTGCGTATAAAGCCGAGATGCCTATCAACTGGTGTACCTCCTGCAAGGTTGGCCTTGCAAACGAGGAAGTAGTGGGCGGCAGGTGCGAGCGCTGCGGCGGCGAAGTTGTGCGCAGGGTAAAATCCCAGTGGATGCTGCGCATAACCGATTATGCCGAAAAGCTACTTGAGGGTCTGGACGATGTGGACTTTATCGAAAAGGTCAAGACTCAGCAGCGCAACTGGATAGGCAAGAGCACCGGTGCGGAAGTCAAGTTCTTTGTGCCGTGCGCGGATCAGGATGTAACCGTTTATACCACCCGCCCCGATACGCTGTTCGGCGCAACATATATGGTGCTCTCTCCAGAGCATCCGCTTGTGGACAAAATAAAGGATAAAATAGCCAATTACGCCCAGGTGGAGGCTTACAGAGAGGCTGCTTCCCATAAAAGCGATTTTGAACGCACCGAGAGCAAGGAAAAGACCGGCGTGCGCCTTGAGGGAGTGGAAGCGCGCAACCCGGTAAACGGAAGCATGATACCGGTGTTTATTTCGGACTATGTGCTGTGCACTTACGGTACCGGCGCCATCATGGCGGTGCCTGCGCACGACGAGCGCGACTGGGAGTTTGCACGCAAGTTTTCATTGCCCATGATAGAAGTGGTGGCCGGAGGCGATATTCAGAAGGAGGCCTTTACCGATATAGCCACAGGGACAATGGTCAATTCCGGTTTCCTGGACGGTATGACGGTAGCTGAGGCCAAAAAGGCCATAATCGAGCATCTGGAAAAAACCGGTCAGGGCAAGCCCAAGGTCAATTATAAGCTCAGGGACTGGGTGTTCTCCCGTCAGCGCTACTGGGGAGAGCCCATTCCGGTTGTAAAATGCCCCAAGTGCGGCTATGTCGCGCTGCCGGAGGATCAGCTGCCTCTTACCCTGCCGGAGCTGGAAAAGTACGAGCCCAGCGGTACCGGCGAGTCACCGCTTGTGCAGTGCACCCAGTGGATAAAGACGGTTTGCCCGCATTGCGGCGGCCCTGCCGAGCGGGAAACCGATACTATGCCCCAGTGGGCGGGCTCTTCATGGTATTTTCTGCGGTATACCGACCCGCACAACGACAGTGCTTTGGCCAGCCCGGAGGCGCTCAGATACTGGCTGCCGGTGGACTGGTATAACGGAGGCATGGAGCACACTACGCTGCACTTGCTCTATTCGCGCTTCTGGCACCGCTTCCTTTACGATATAGGAGCGGTTCCCACCAAGGAGCCGTATAAAAAGCGCACCAGTCACGGCATGATACTGGGCGAGGGCGGCGAAAAGATGAGCAAGTCCCGCGGTAATGTTATCAATCCCGACGACATAGTGGCGGAGATAGGCGCCGACGCCTTCCGCCTGTATGAGATGTTTATGGGCGCCTTTGATCAGGCCATTCCGTGGTCTACGCAGGGCGCAAGGGGCTGCCGCAGGTTCCTGGAGCGCGTATGGCGCCTGGGCGGAATGCTGCAGGAGGGCGATGTGCGCCTCGAGATGGCAAGCGAATATAATGCCATGCTTAAAAAGGTGAGCCAGGATTACGAGCGCATGAAGTTCAATACCGCCATTGCCGCCATGATGAGCTTTGTAAACACCGTTTATTCCAATGGCAGCATCACAAAGGGCGAGCTGAAGGGCTTGCTGCTTGTGCTCAACCCCGTGGCTCCGCATATCACCGAGGAGATGTTCTCCCGGTATTTTGACGAGGGCCGCATATACAACCATGCATGGCCGGAGTGGGATGAAGCTCTTATAAAGGAGGACTCGGTGGAAATAGCCGTACAGATATGCGGCAAGGTACGCGCCCGCATTACGGTACCGTCGGGTGCGCCGGAGGAGCAGGTACGCCAGGCAGCGCTTGCAGAGCCGGCAATAGCGGCACAGCTTGCGGGCAAGAGCGTGAAAAAGGTAATTGTCGTTAAGGATAAGCTAGTAAATATCGTAGCGGTATAATATCTTTGCCGCAGGCTTGAACCGGCAGACATACCGGAAGCAATAAACGATCAAGGGCGCTGCCGAAGCATTATAACTGCTTTGGCAGCGCCCTTGTGTTTTTACGGACGGTCTAGTCTTTGTTTTTTCTCTTTAACACGGCTTTGCGCGCCCAAAGCACGCCTGCCGACAGCAGTATCAGGGCCGCTGCGCATACAGCAAGGATTGCGGCGGGATTAAGACTGCCTGCAGAGAAACCGGTTTGGGAGGTGCTTCCGGGCACGGCTGTCGCGGTGCCGTCGGACTGAGGCTGAGGGGCGCCGCACCGGGTGCAATAGCCGTCCTGATAATCGTGCCCGTCCCGGCACGGATCCTGCGCAGGCAGACTTCTGTCAACGGTCAGTACCGTTGAGGCGGTGTAATAGGTTTTTCCTCCCGCCGTCGTGGCTATTTCCACATAGAAGTCCACCGCATCGTCCGGGAGAGTACCGGTAACCGTTCCGTTGTTTACCGTAAGCTCCTTTGACGCAAAGGTCTGGTCAAGCCTGTAGCCCGAAGCAGTGTCGGAATAGCTGTAGCTCATTTTTTCGGTCAGGTACCATACTTTTGCCTTAACCGCGGAGGCATCCTGAGGCACGTCGATTTTGCAGTTTATGCTGCCGGAGGCGTCGGGCTGTTTGGTAATCACGGTAAGGGGTTGACCGTTTAATACTACGGAATCGGCAAAACGGTATATTTCTATGGGTGTTGCCCAATCATGATAATGGTTCCAGTTCATGCGCAGAGACATAATTGCACCCTTATCCAGCAAGTCACTGTAGCATGCCGAGGTGGACAGAATTGAGGCTGAGGTATCCTGCGACCATTGCTCAAACAGCACCGGGAAATCCACATTGTCAAACCGGCTCTCGGGGCACCACAGTTCCGTATACCCCTGCTTTTGCGGATGCTCAGCGTTGTGAGTAAGGGAAAGCTCCAGATGTCCGGCGACATACTGGCATACCGCAAAGGCAAATTTGTCAAAGCCTATGGCGCAAGCAGAGATTTTACTTCCTGCCGATATGCCTACGATCCCTATTTTATCCGGGTCAACGGCGGGGTCGGCCTCCAGGACGCCCTTTGCAAGTATGCTTTGCGCCACAGCGTGATACATCCACTGTCGGTCAAGCTCACATGCAAAGTCGGATAAGTCATACATAGGGGAGTTGGCATAACCGCTGCGCGCAAAGCCGCTTTTGTCAAGACCCCATATCCATTGCCCGGACTTATCGGGGAAATACCCGGTAGTGTCCATGGCAATTGCGATATAGCCTTTGCCGTTCCAGGTTTTTACCCAGTCGGCGTAGGCATGGCCGCCTGCGCCGTGGATAAGCACCACGGCAGGATATTTCATGCCGGCCTGCATGTTTTCCGGATAGCCTATATAAGCAAAGACCCGTGTCGGCCGGCCGCCCAGCGGCGCGCCCTCGTATGTAATTGCCTTAACGCTTCCTATATCGTAGTCAGCATGATACTGAACATCGGGAGACGCTTTTGCAAATGCCGCCATATCGGATTCGAGCTTTGCCGCCATATCCGCTAACAGCTCCTGGGTATCCTTTGCTTTTTCCGGTATGATGCCGCCGTTGTTTTCCTCTATTTCCGAGCCGTATACAAAGAAATTGTCAAAAACCATGTTTTCTCCGGAATCCTCCTCTATTGCGGAGCCGCCCAGCCAGGCGCCCACTCCGTTAATAATAAGCTTGTTCTGACTTTTTAACCTGTCCTGCGTGTTGCCCTCCCCCAGATAGTTTTCCCAGTCCAGGCTGGTAAACGGTACCGCCACAAAGCCCTTGAAGCCTGCGGGCAGCGTTATGGGGCGGTTGGAGGATGTGGTTACCTGCCGCACCGTGTTGCTGCTCAAAAGAAACACAGGAGCGTTTCTGCAGGTCCTGACCGCACCCGGGACAAAAATAAAATGCGGTATTATATGCTTTGCGGAGGAGGTATTGTTTTCAAAGTAAAAACCTATGCCCTCGGCTTTGTTTGCATCAAATTCCGAGCTTGCGGCAAAGTTCCGGTAGTACCAGCCGGTGCCGGATTTGTCCGAAATAATCCTGCCGTTTTTGATGTAAATGCTGCAGTCCGGGCCCGAGGCTGAGGCCATGACCGCGGAGTCCTCCATTCCGTCCAGGGTTTCGTAAACGCTGAATTTTGCGCCGGTTTCCCACGGCGAGGCATCCGCTGCGTTTGCGCAGTCCGGAGCGGCGAGCAGGATAAGCATACCCATTAGCATAACGCAGAACGCTTTTTTCATAAACATCACCTTAATTATATTTATGTATAATTATGATATCATATTAAGGGTGCGGCCGCAAGAGGGATGATAAATAATTTTGAAGCAGCCGCTTCCGGAGGCTGCTTCAGGGCTCCGTGGCAGGGACGGCATCTTACGCGCACGGCGCGTATTGCGGCCGCCCGTCTGCGCATAACAGTGCTTCCGCAGCCGGTCTGACACCCGCTTACACATCATTGGGCAAGACGGCAAATTTCCGCTTTATTTTTATGGGGTTTTGCATTATAATATACACTGCGTTATTGCAGAAGTACGGTGGCACGGCAGGTGCTTCTTGATAAGAGAAGGGTGTTATATGAAATATTTCAACGAGCAAATCGAAACGGCCGACAGAGATACGATAAGGGAGATTCAACTGCAGCGGTTAAAAAAGCAGGTGCGCTTTACATACGACAATGTACCGCATTACCGTAAAAAGCTGGACGGTGCCGGGTTTTCTCCCGATGATATAAAAACGCTGGAGGACATACGCCATATTCCTTTTTCCACAAAGACCGACATGAGGGATAACTATCCCTACGGTCTTTTTGCCGTACCTATGAAAAAGATAGTGCGCATACACGCCTCCAGCGGCACCACAGGCAA
>JAQXIQ010000115.1 GCA_029007865.1 Bacillota bacterium | reverse complement strand
CCCATGATATCCTCCGGCACGGCCAGCCCTGACTGATCTGCGCTTTCCGCGAACATGCCCGCAGCTCTGTTGGCCTGCAAAAATCCGAGTATCCAGTACCAGTCCCTCCCCTGAGAATCGGGGCGTTTTTTATCCAGTGCGGAAATTATATAATCAAAATCACGCTCATGCACCGCGCATTACCTCCTTTACAATGCCTTGCACCAGCAGTCGGTTTGTCTCCTCCGGAAGCTGCGTGTCCACCGTATAAAAGCCGTACCGCCGGCTCATGGCCATGAATTCCTTATATACGGCTTTAAGCAGCTCGCGGTCCAGATACCTGTCCTTTTCGTTTTCCCTTGAAAGTATCCTCTTAATCGCGAGCTCCGGAGCAACATGGGCCAGGATAACGGCGTCGGGCCGCACAAGTTCCCTCGCGGTATCAAAAAACCATTTTTCGTTACTGTAGCCCCTGGCCAGCATATTGGCCGCCGAAGTGTATATATACCTGTCGCAGATAACCGTTTTGCCGCTGCGCAGAGCCGGAAGAATGACCTCCGTCTGATGCTCGATACGGTCTGACATGGTCATAAGCTGCACCGCCCTGTAGCTCCCTCCGGGATCCGGCGTATACATCATGGTGCGGAACAGCTTGCTCCGTCTTACCCTTTCCGTGGGCTGTCTGGTTACAACAACATCGCTTTGTCCGCTTTCCTTGAGATACTGCACGATGTTTTTGAGCATCGTGGTCTTTCCGGCTCCGTCTGTCCCCTCCAATACAATTAGCTTGCCGCCGCATCCGTGCGGCTTCATTCTGAGTATATTTTTCATTTTGTCCCCCCTATTCGGCACTGCCGAATTCTCCTTTCTTAAATGCTGACGAATTATTATACAAAGTATTTGCCGCGATACCGCTGCGCTGCGCTTTGCCGCGGCTCACAGCCGCGCAGAACCCCCATGCTCCCGGAATATTCCGGTTTTATTGCTTCCCGACGGCATTTGACTGTGTTGCCGCTTATATAGTTTTTGCCTCCGGGGCTCTCTGCGGCACTGCAGTACATTCCATGAAGCAGTATTCTCCCCCCGCTGAGGCTGATATCCCGTCCGCCCAGGAACGCTCCGGTGCATTCCGCTGCATCGGCAAAAACGGAATTCCCGCGCCAGAGCGAAGCCTCTCCGTCATCAATTATACCCACCGCACCGGAAGTCCTGCCCTCCGGATTCTCATATCCGCCCTGCTGTGCCCGTACCGATATCCTGTTGCCGAAAAAGCAGCAGTCGTCCGCCACAGAGCTTATGCCGCGCAAATACTGCCCCGAGGCGCCGCCGAATACCCCCACTCTGCACCCAAACAGATCTGCGCCGTAAGCTCCTTTGCCCATGGCTATCCCCGTTACCAGCTCCGCCGACTTGCTCTGCACGGTTATGCGCGCATTCTCCAGCATTATGCCGCTGCCCTCCGCAAGCACGCCGGTCAGGCTCCTGCTCTTTTTGTCTGCACCGTAAACATTCAGGCTCAGTCCTCTGACGGCTACCCCCTGCGCCGACGGCGCAACATACAGCCCGCAGGCCTCTCCGGAAACATCATGCAGAAACAGATTTATAACCGCTTCGGAAGCGTCTATATTCATCTCCCGTCTTTCTAACACTATGCACGCCCGTTCTCCGCCCCGCAAGGCATCCTCGCAAACATTAAAATCAAATCTCCCCCTTAAGCGCACCGTCTGCTCGGTTGTCAGCATAGAAAAAGCACGGCGCAGCTCCTGTACCGAATTAAAATTAACAGCATCAAATATAATGGTATTTACCCGCATATTACTCCCCCCGACTTTGTTTGGCTGCACTGCGGCTCAGGACTGGCGCGTCATGCCGTCCTCTCCCTGCCTTTGAGCATTACCGCCGCGTTATCCGTAATGCCCATCCCCGCACACGCCTCGGTATCGTTTCTCATGGACTGCAGAATCCTGTCCAGAGACCTGTCCGGCAGCAGCCCGAGCACCACCGCCAGCATATACAGCTCCTGTATAAGCTCTGCATGATGCTTGAAATATGTTGTCCTTTCTATAAAAAGCTCCAGCTGTATGGCAACATTGGACTTGCCCTTGCAATATCTGAGATAAAAAATCCTGCCCTGGACCGTATCCTTATTTATTTTAAGATAGTGGGATATTAAAAACATCCACTGCATTTCCTCCCTTGTAAGCGGACACGGCAGTCCGGATTTTCTCTTCCCGTATTCCCTTACATAATCAGGATATTTTTTCATATGGCTCTTGAGCCGCTTTAACTGCTGATTATCCGGATTCATTCAAGACCCTGCGCCTTACCGTCATAAGGCTTCCTTTCCTTTATATTATTTACAGACCGCCGGCAAGGGTCAAAAACGCGCGGCGCCCTGCTTTTTACCCTTGCACAGGAATATTTTACAACTGCGCCTGTACGATTAACGGGACTGTGACTCAATATCCCCCCATTGTTTTATGCCCCGGTACAGCCCCTGAGCAATGCCGCAGCCTCCTCCAACAGCATTAACGCTCTTTCTGCCGCTTCCGCGTTTTCCGCACGACCGGCGTTTGCCGCACTGCCCTTATCCCCCTCAACTCTGCGGAGCGCCGCATCCTGCCCCGGCACCGTAATGCCGCCGCTCTGCGCCAGTCCCAGTGCCTCCTCCTCTGCCTGCCCCGCAATACCTGTGGGACAAACTCCCAGCTTGATCTGCAGCGCCGTAACGGCAGCTGCCGTCTCAGCACCGTAGCTTCCGTCGGCGCCGTACTCCGGCAGAGAAAAGCCCTTTTCTGCAAGCTTCTGCTGAAGCGCTTTTACCTCCGGCCCGCTGTCCCCCACGCACAGCTCGCCGGCCGAATAAGCGCCGCTTAATATTTCCTCTTTGAAGATTTTCGGACGCCCGAAGGCATTCCAGTTCCTTTTATCAATCCTGGTAATGCACACCCCCCAGTCGCGGCCGCGGCACTCTACGGCATGCACCGGACTTATAGCATAGCCTATATGGGTCGCCCTGTTATTGTTAACCTCAAAGAGCCAGTCGCCGCGCGTAACCTCGGCGCGTGCAACGGTGGAAGTCAGACCGCGCAGTCCATTGGCGGTTTTGTCGCCGGAGATCAGCCCGTGCTTAAGCAGCCAGTACACCCCCAGGCCTGAGCAGTCAAACGCCGCCAGCTTATCGCCGTATCCAAGCAGGCATTGCTTTTTCCAGTAATTCACCGCTCTGTCGGCGTTTTTATCGCTGTTTTCGCACTTTCGTATCCATTTTTCGGTTATTTCCCTGCCGCGCTGCCCCTGTGCGCCCCACACATATATACTGTGGTTTGCCGCCTCCAACTCAAGATAATGTATAAATTCATCAAGCATCAGGGTCGTCCCCCTCCTGCGCACCTTCAGCTTGCCCGGACTGTGCCAGCCTTGCAAGCTGTTTTGACACCTGGTTGATGCCGGTTGCGCTCAGGCCGCTCACCGCGCCCGCGGCAAACGCCGACATCCAGTTCCCGGCCGGCATAAGCCCCGGCGAGATAAAAAAGCAGCCCACCCCTATCAGTCCTCCGAAAAGACCGCACAGCGACGGAATAAGCGCGCTGATTTTTTCTCCCGGAAACAGCGCTTTAAGCAAAGACGCAAGCAAATAAACCAAAACCGTAATTGCAGACAGCGATGCCGATTGCGTAATATCCATATCTTTCATCCCCTTTCCTGTTTCTCCGCTCAGTCAGTAAAAACGCATACATAACCGGGCATTCATCATTCCGAGTGTCCCAGATGGTCCTCCAGCCTCTGTCTGACGGCTTTGCACTGTTCCTCCAGTATCAATGTCCGCTCCATAACGCCGTTATGCTTTTCCACCTTCTTTTCCAGCTGCTGAATGCGATACCCCGTAAGCTTGCTGCCGGTGAGTATGCCGCCGAATGTACCGATGGCCGAGCCCAACAGCGCAATCAGCGCCACTGCTATATCCGTCTGCACATTAACGCCTCCCTTCATTTGGTTTACCGGCATTATAGCAGTTCCCGGCGCGAAAAAATCCCGAACATTTTCCTCGCCCCAATGAAGGCAGCTGCCGACTGAGCCGGCATTCCTGCGCCGAGGCGTCCTGCACCCCAAAGCCTTTCATAAGCCCTGTGCGCAGACAAAAAAAGACCCTCTTCCCGGAAGAGGATCCCAAATTTTCACGGCACCCGGCTTGCTGCATCATGCATGAGTTTGTCGCAGCACCCGGCTTGCAAGCAGCACAAATCCGGCATCGTGCTTTTACTTTAGTGCTTGTTTTGCCGTCTCAAGCAATCTTGCACCCGAAACCGGCTTGATAATAAAATCCGCCGCCCCTGCCTGTATCGCCTCCGCAGCAAGGGATGACTGTCCCATTGCAGCGCACATAATGACACGCGCGGACGGATCGGTTTTTTTTATTTCCTTAAGCGCGGAGACCCCGTCCTGTTCCGGCATGGTAATATCCATAAATACCAGATCCGGCTTCAGACTGTCATAAAGCATAACCGCCTCTCTGCCGTTGCACGCCTCTCCGACAATCTCGTAGCCGTTCCGGGTCAGCACATCCTTGATTGCCAAACGCATAATTGCGGCATCATCACAAATCAGAACTCTGTTCTTCATGTTTTCCTCCCCGATCCGTTAAAATACAAAAGGCGGAAATGCCGCAGGCTACGAAGCCCGCAAAAGCGCATTCCCGCCAAAAACTCCGTATGCTTATCCGGAATCACGCTGTGACAGCGATTTGAAGTCCACCACCGCGCTGAGCAGCTGCTGAGCGTATATTCTTATCATATAATCATTGGGATGATTTATGCCGTTTCCGGAAAAGTCAATATAGTTCTTACCCTGAAGAAAATAATTGTGAAGATCATAAATTCCCACGGATACAACGCCCTCATTGGCCGCAGCTATGTCATCATGTATCCCCTTGAGCATGGGCTTGACCTTGGTATCAAAGCCGCCGTCGGCGTTGCCCACAAAGGTATCCATCAGTATGATCTCGCATTCCGGCAGCGCCGCCTTTATCTTTTTTACCGCCGCCAGAATATTCGTCTTGGTGTTTACGGTATTATTGCCGTCATTGCCTCCGGTCATAAGCACCACCAGATCCGGCTTGTATTTTATCACCTGGCTCTCTACGTTCTGGTTTGCCCAGTCTGTCGTGGTGCCGCCAACGGCGGTATTGCGATATTTAACGGTGCTGCCGTAAATCTCCTGCAGAGCCTTGCGGAAGATCTTGGGGAATTCGTCCTGATTGGGCTTGCGGTTATACATACCGGAGGCATCACAGCCTACCGGAATGGAATCGCCGTAAAACAGTACGGAAAGGGCCTCTCCTTTGAGCAGCTTGCTCATGGTATTGGGCAGCTTTTCACCCGCAAACTCCTGTACCGGGCCGGTAAAATCCGCCGTATCATATTCGTATGTCACAAACATCTGCTTTTCATAAAGCTCCGGTCCTATGCAGTAAAATGCATTTTCCCACCGGGCATAACCGAGCGTGGACCAGGGAGCCTGATCGTAGCCGGCAAAAGCGTCTATCGGCTCGCCGTTTTCATATTTCCCATGGAGAAGATTCTGTGTAAAGTACGGCACGGAAGAGCCCTCAAGCCATGTAAATGTGTTTGTCTCGGCGTCAAAGGTATAATCAACGCCCTCGGTATATTCCTTTTCCAGGCTCCAGTCCCGCACCGATATGATACGCTTGGGCTTAAACTTCAGCTTGGCTGTAATGCTGTCCCCGTCCTGAACAAAGCAGCAGCACTCATTATATATAACATTTGTATACCACATTGGCACATACTGCTCTGAGCGGTTATAATCGTACTGGGCATCCCCGCTCTTTATGTACTGATAGTTCCACTCCGGCAAGGACAGTCCTGTGTCCGCTGAATTCTCGGGCATTTGTGTTACCTCCTCTGAAGCCGTAATCTCCGGTGTCGGCGCGCCGGACGGCGCACATGCGCAAAATGCCAGTACAGCAAAAACGCATAAAACGGCTATGACTTTTTTATTGCTCATTTTACATCTCCCTGCCTCCGCTGCAGATTTGCGGAGACATTCCCTTTCACGATATTTATGTGCAACGCGGCGCACCGCTACTTATGCCGTTATTATAGTACGACAAATATCCGTTTGCAACAGCATATTTGAAACATTTCAAAGCACAATACTAACATAAACGGTGCAGCCATAACCGCTTTCACTGCTAGTCAAGATAAATCCGTGCCGTCATTATAACATCGCCATTACAGTCCCTAAGCATATATTCTATAAATGCCGCCATATAAAAAGCTGATGCCTGCATAATGTGCTCCGGTCTTATAAAGGCGGAGCAATGACTTCCGGACATTCGCTATTAGCATATCCGTTTTGCGGATATGTACTCTATATTGCTAAAAGCCGATAAATAGTGTATAATAAAAATATAAACTGAGCAAAGGAGAGCAATGCCATGCGATTTGTTTATCCGAATGAGAAAAACAGTCAAAGCAAAGCAAAAACGATCAACCTTTCACCCGTAAAAATAAAAAGAGCAGTTCTTTGGAGCGTGCTGGGAATTGTTGCTTTAATCGCAATTTTCACCTGCTTTTTTACCACCAATGAACAGGAACAGGCTGTAATAACGACCTTCGGCAAGGTTACCTCGGTAGTGGAAAAATCCGGCTTCCACTTAAAGCTGCCCTTCGGTATACAGCATGTCGAAAAGGTACCGGTAAACATCCATCAGAAGATAGAGCTTGGCTACCGTTCCGAAACCAGCGCCAATATGTCCTACGACACCGTGGAAAACGAAAGCAAAATGATCACGGGCGACTATAATATAGTCAATGTGGATTTCTTTGTGGAATATAAGATCAGCGACCCGGTAAAATACCTTTATAATTCCTATGAGCCTGCGGTCGTACTGAAAAACCTGGTGCAAAGTCAGGTGCGCAGCGTTATAGGCGCTACCGAAGTGGACGCCGTACTTACCACGGGGCGCAACGAGGTGGAACGCCAGGCCAAGGAGAGCATAACCGAGGTACTTGCGCAATATGATCTAGGAATAATACTTATAGACCTCAAAATACAGGACAGCGAACCTCCTACACAGGCGGTCATAGAGGCCTTTAAGGCGGTGGAAACCGCCAAGCAGCAGGCCGAGACCGTTATAAACGAAGCAAAAGCCTATCAGAACGGCGAGATCCCCAAAGCCGAGGCTCAGGCCGATAAGCTTACAAAGGAAGCCGAATACAAGATGAAGCAGCGTGTCAACGAGGCCGCACAGCAGGTAGCCCTATTTAACGCGCGCTACAGCGAGTATGCCAAAAACCCGGAGATCACCCGCAGCCGCATGTATTATGAGGCATTGCAGGAGATCCTGCCCGATGTAAAGCTGATAATCGATGCCGGCGACGGAGATTCCACCAAATATATTCTTATTGAAGATTTCCTGAAAATAGCCGACAGCGGAACAAACTGACGAAAGGAGAACAAAGCCATGAATAAAAGCCTGCTAAAAACCCTTTTACCCGTATTGATACTGATTATTGCGGTTATCGCAATATTCTCCTGCACATATGTAGTACAGGAAAACGAATATGCCTGCGTGGTACGCTTCTCCGCCATCGTGGAGACCCGCAGCAATGCCGGGCTGTATTTCCGTATACCCTTTGTGGATCAAATCAAGTATTACAATAAAGCGACCAATCTTTATGACCTTGCGGAATCCGAGGTCCTGACCGCCGACAAGAAGAACATGACGGTAAACAGCTATATTCTCTGGAAGATATCCGACCCGAAAACCTTTTATCAGACCCTCGGAAGCACCGGCGAGGCAGAGGCCCGTCTGGATGTGCTTACCTATAACTCTCTTAAAAATACAATGGGCACTCTTCAGCAGACACAGATAATAAACCCCGGCAACACCGGAGGCCGGGAGGATCTTTATCTGACCGTTACACGCGAGGTAGCAGAAGCAGCCTCGGTTTACGGCATTGAGGTTGTGGACGTCAAAGTAAAACGCCTGGACCTACCGGAAGACAACGAAGCGGCAGTTTATCAGCGTATGATCTCGGAACGCAACCAGCAGGCGGAAAAATTCATTGCGGACGGCGAATACCAGGCCTCTCTTATCCGCAACGAGGTGGACAAGCAGGTTAATATAACCATTTCCGACGCCGAGGTGCAAGCCGCGCAGACCATAGCAAGCGGCGAGGAGGAATACATGAAAATACTCGCCGAAGCCTATAATACCAAGGAAAAACAGGATTTTTATGAGTTTACCAAGGCTTTGGAGACCCTCAGTGCCTCCCTGGACGGACAGAGTAAAACAGTGATCCTGGGCAAAGACAGCGAGCTTGTCCGGCTGCTTATGGGGCAGAAAGAATAAACCGGCAAATAACGCCGCAGCAAAGCACAGATAAATTAAACAGAGGGCCTGCCCAAGTGTCCTTCGGGACACGGGCAGGCCCTCATTTGTTACCGCTTTCTTGTAACTGATAAAATCAGTCGTCCGCCTCAACCTCTCCGGATATAACCGCGCCGGTCTGCGCGTCTATTACATATTCGTACTCCTTGCCCCCGGACTTAAACTCAATTTCATATACCATTCTGCCCCTCTGATAATCAAGCTCGGATTCATAATCGCTTATCTGTCCGCTTGTAAGCATCGCATCTGCAAACGCCGTTGCCTTTGCCTCCTCCGGCGTTATCGCCGCGGCCGCGGCATTTCCGTACTCGCCTTCGTGATACTCCTTATCAAAGGATGCCACTTTCCCGGTCTGCGCATCTATTTCATAATCGTATTCATATCCGCCCGAGACAAACTCAATTTCATACACCGCTCTTGCGTCATCATAATCCAGCTTTGACCTGTAATCCGAAACCTCCGACGCGTCCAGCCCCGCATGGTTCAAGGCGGCGGCGCGGGCCTCTTCCGCGGTAACGGAAACCGTTTCCGGAACAACCGGCTGTTCCCTGTCATCGTCAGCCTTGCTATGCCATAAGATTATCTCGCCGGTCTGCGCATTGATATCATAATCGTATTCCATGCCGCCCGCCTTGAACTCCACCTCGAATATATCCAGTCCGTTTTTCTTCTCAAGCTCAATATCCAGATCGGTTATGCTCTCTGCGGTGAGTCCTGCATGCTTCAGGGCAATATCCCTGGCCGTCTGGGCATTAAAAGCAGGAGCCGATACCAAGTCGTCGCCATCCTCGACCTTCTGCTTATCGGACAGGATCTCGCCGGTTACGGCATTTATTACATACTCGTACTCCATGTTGACAGCCTTAAACTCCACCTCATACACAATAACACCATATCTGAAGTCCAGCTCCACCTCAATGTCGCTTGTACTGAGCGGCTCGACCACTGCGTGCGCAAGCGCCGCCGCAAGAGCCTTTTCCGCACCGATATACGCCTGCATGCTGACCTGACCGCTGGTATTTATTTCGGAATCGTCCACCTTGCCCGAAGAGAGCAGTACAGTCAGCTCGTTTATGCTCAGTGCCGCCAGGTCATCGGCCATAAGCAGCGGGTTTTTGTCGGTTATCTGCAGTATAAGCTGTGCCTTGCCCACCGATATCCCGTGCTTCTGTGCAAGCTGCTGTGCTCTGTCATCAGCTATAAGCTCCTGTCCTATTACCGCTCCGCTGCTTATACTCTTGTCCAGCAGCTCGTTTATCTGCTGCATAAGCTGCTTTTCCAGCTCCTGAGCGTTCTTGCCGTCCACCGTTACAAGCACTGAATTTGCAAGCTGATTAAGATAGCCCTCCCGAACCATTGCCCCTATAACAGCATGCAGCGCCGTGTTTGTATCGGTGCCCCGCAGCTCAAGGCCGTCCAGTATTTTTTCCGCATCGGCATTAAGTGCGGCCGCCTCAACGACTTTGCCGTTATCGTTTATTTTCAGCTCTATGCTGGGGTTTACATCAAGCCCTATAACGGTGGAAACCTGATTGCTTCTGTAGTATCCGGCTCCGAATATGCACGCTGCTATAAGCACAAGTGCAGCAGCAACGCAGCAAGCCGCTCTGAGCAGGGTTTTGCTCTTATTTTTCATGTTCACTATATCTCCTTCCTGCTTGTCGCACTGCCGGAGAATACCGTCAATATTGTCGGGCTTGCAGCCCGATATCGCGTTCCTTAGGTTTTTTTCCAGTTCTTTATTACGCATTTTCTTCACTCTCCAGGCATTTTTTAAGTTTCTTTATGGCTCTGCTGTATCTGGACAGCACGGTCGACAGAGGCATCTGCATTACCGTGGCAGTTTCTCTGTGCTTGGCTCCCATTGCGTGCAGCATTACTATCTGTCTGTCAATGTCGGGCAGTTGCTCCAGAAGCCTGCTCAGTGTCTGCCTTTCTATGGGCGAGGCATCCTCATACGGGATTTCCGGCAGTTCTTCTCCGGATATTCTGCTGCTTTTTCTCAGGCAGGACATCGCAAGACTGTGCGCAACGGAAAAAATCCAGGCTCTGGGCCTTGTGCCGACCCTGTACTGCCCTGCACAGCGCCATATTTTCAGGAATACCTCCTGCTGTATGTCCTGCGCCTCATGATAATTCTTTACCACTGATAAAGCATATCCGAATACCTCTCCGCCCACGGCTGCATACAGCCGGGCAAGCGCATCTCTGCTCCCGTGCGCGATCCCGTCAAGACACCTGTCAAGAAAAGCATTATCGGCTTTGCTCTGTTCAGTTGACGTCAAACCAAACAAAAACCTCTCTCCTTCCGGCCATTCGTAAGTATAACGCGCAGCAACGCCGTTTTATTGCATCGCACGCAATAATTTTATTCCGGTGTTTTACGGCACCTGTTATAATCGCAATACTTTCATCTTTACAGGCCATTTTCACTTCATTTTCTGATTTTTCTGAATACTTGTTAATAATTTATGAATTTTTACTTAAAAACATTCCCAAACAGATTATAATATGATATAATCACAATGTAAATTATAAATTAAATTCAGGAGGTTTTACATCATGATCAAATGGGTTTGCTCAATTTGCGGCTATACCGTCGAGGGGCCTGCTGCTCCGGATAAATGTCCTCAGTGCAACGCTCCGGCGTCCAAATTCAACAAGGTGGAATCGGGAGAGGTTTCCTGGGCCGCCGAACATGTTATCGGCATTGCCGACGGCATCGATCCCGAAATCATTCAGGGTCTGCGCGAGAACTATATGGGCGAGTGCACCGAAGTCGGTATGTACCTTGCAATGAGCCGTCAGGCTGACCGCGAGGGTTATCCCGAGGTTGCCGAGGCTTACAAGCGCATAGCCTTTGAGGAGGCGGAGCACGCTGCCAAATTTGCCGAGATGCTGGGCGAAGTAGTATTTGCCGACACCAAGAAAAACCTTCAGCTCCGCGCTGACGCCGAGAACGGCGCAACCGCAGGCAAGGTTGCTATCGCCAAAAAAGCCAAGGAGCAGGGTCTGGACGCCATCCATGACTCCGTTCACGAAATGGCCCGCGACGAAGCCCGTCACGGCAAGGCTTTCATCGGTCTGCTTAACCGCTACTTCAAGTAATCAGGCACACCTTTGAAATGTGCGCCGCTGCGCGTCTCTGCCGAGAAGTGCTATGTATGTCTGACTCGCAGTTTATCAGCGTTATACCGGAGCAGTCCCTGCACACAGGGGCTGCTCTTTTTCTCTTTACGCATACAGCGTCCTGCCTGTGCGGAAAAGCTCCGCGCCCAGGCTTTCGGGCTTCCGCCGCTTTGCGGAATATCCGCCCCGGCCGCACGCCGGAGGCGGCGTCAGGGCGGCGCGTTTTATTCCGCAGCCCTGCAAATAGTATTGTTAATCCGGCCGATTTATGATAAAATCTAAACGTAATGCAGTTTTTTAGCGGCATATCCTGATATAAACCGCCGATATTGTACGGCCGCCCGGGCTGCTGCGGTTTTATCCCCTGCTCTTTTGCGGACGACACCGCTTTATACCTTAATATACAATGCCGCATATAATAATCCCAAAACCTGTACCGGAGGAGAGCTTATGGCAAATTTATCACAGGAACAGTATAAGCGGATGCACGATTTTCTGGAGCGCATGCGCCTGCTGCATACCGACAGTGAATCCGCCGCCGCCATTGACGGGCTGGAAACCGAATTATACTCGGCAAAGTTCGGCCTGATATGGGAACAGCACTCCGAGGAGGCGGACGAAGCGTTAAAGAATTACACCCCCGTCCTGACTCCGGTAAAGGAGCTTGAAATAATCTCGGACGCATCTCTGCCGGTCAATTACCTGATAGAAGGGGACAATCTTTACAGCCTTTCTCTGCTCCGGGAAAGCTTTGCCGGAAAAATCGGCTGTATATATATTGACCCTCCCTACAATACCGGAAACCGCGATTTCCTGTTTAACGACGACATCGCCGGCAAGGAGGACGGCTTCCGTCACAGCAAGTGGCTTTCCTTTATGCAGCGGCGACTTGAGCTTGCGGCTCTGCTTCTCAGCCCCAAAGGGGTAATATTTATCAGTATAGACGATAACGAGCAGGCAAATCTCCGTCTGCTTTGCGACCGTATTTTCGGTGAGCACAATTTTCTGGGCATGCTGCCCCGTATAACAAAAAAATCCGGCAAAGATCACTCGGCGGGTATAGCCCGTAACCATGATTATATACTGATTTATGCCAAAAACAAGTCTATGGTGCATCTTCTGGGCATCAAGGCCGATCAGAACAGTTACCCGCTGCGTGATGAATACTATCAGAGCCGGGGCGGCTATAAGCTCAATCAGACCCTGGACTATGATTCGCTGTGGTATAACCCTAAAATGGATTTCCCGATTACCGTAAGCGGCGAGACCTTCTATCCCGGAGGGGATAAAACGGCGCACGACCTGCGTCAAAGCGGCAAACACAAGGCTAAGGACTGGGTATGGCGCTGGAGCAGGGAAAAGTTTGAATTCGGGCTTGCCAACGGCTTTGTGGTAATAAAAAAGGGCAAGGGCCGTCCCCGTATATATACCAAAACCTATGCAAATGCCTCCATATCCGCCTCCAGGCCATACAGCATACAGTATAAAGAGCGGCAGACTCCGCTCTCCTCGGTGGCCCTTACAGATAACCGCTATTCCAATGACAACGCCAAAAAGGAAATTACCGCTCTTGGGCTGGAAGGCTTCGGCTTCCCCAAACCTTCCGCCCTTATTGCCCGTCTTATCGGCATGGTGGAGGATCCCGGCATCGTGCTGGACTTTTTCGCCGGCTCCGGCACAACGGCACAGGCGGTGCTGGAGCTGAATGAAGCAGACGGCGGAAACAGGAGCTTTATCCTGTGCACCAATAACGAAAACAATATCTGCCGCGACATAACATATCAGCGCATAAAAACCGTGATTACCGGAAAAAGAACCGACGGCACCGATTACGGCCGCGGAATAGCGGCAAATCTGGCATATTTGCTTGTAGAGTTAAAGGAAAAATAGCCGGCGCACCGCTGCTCTCAGATGCCGAAAACGCACAATGCCGTGATTTCAAAAAACACGTCGGAATAAAGCTTTATAAGCGTTGCAACGGCAAGCAAAATAAAAGAAGTATAGAAAGCACAAGTGCTTTTTACGCCGTCCTTCCTTATTTGCAGGAATAAAATTACGCATTGGGCAGCAACAGCGAGTTGCTTGTTTTAGCCGCATACCTAGAATACAATATATTCGAGGTGATTATTTTATGGAGACAAAAGACATTGTTTTTGAACTAAGAACAAAAAAAGGGCTGTCACAAGACGAGCTTGCCGAAAAAGTATATGTTACCCGACAGGCAGTAATCCCGTTGGGAAAACGGTAAAACGACACCCAACACAGAAACATTAAAGTTATTATCAAAACTGTTCGATGTTTCTATAAACACACTTTTGGGTTCTCCCCGTCAGTTGATTTGTCAATGCTGCGGTATGCCTTTAGAAGATTGTAATATCAGCAAAGAACCAGACGGCGTATTTAATGAAGAATACTGCAAATGGTGCTATTCCGACGGCGAATACACTTATCACAATATGGATGATTTAATTGACTATTGCGCAGGCCATATGGCAAGCGATGATTTTACTTCCGAGCAAATACGGGAATATATGAATGAAACGCTGCCAAAACTTAATTATTGGAAACATTATGCCTGTCTCGGGGGCAAAGAAAGATTTGACGAGTTCAAAAGAAAAATTATTGATGAGTTCAATGATCTTCATATCGAAGGCTTGCCGAAAGTTGAAAGCCTTGATTCCCGGGCCGGTATTTCCGTCAATTTTGAATACAGGCTTCCCGGCGGCAAAACTGCAAAATTTTTGGACGATAACGCCACCTATCTTGTCCATCGGCTGGAGTGTGAGTTCGGCGGAGACAGGCGCTTCGGCCTGGTTGCAGGCATGGATTTCCTGCTTGTTTGTACTTACGGGGAAAACGGTGCAAATCCGGAGCTTGTCATTTATAAAAAGAGATAGGCAAACACAAAATTGCAATCCGGAATCCGGTACGATTACCATAATATCGCATACTGTAATAAGCGGCAAAACCGTATTGGCGGTTTGCAATAGTATTAAATCGGCGCAACCCGTTTTGCGGGCTGCGCCGATTTTCTCATGCAATTATGTTATCCTGCGTTACCTGACAGCGGCAACCATGTTTTGTAATGCCGAAATGTCCGGACGGCGCTCACTTGCCCAAAGCTCCGGCAAGCACCCTGTTGACCGCGTCTCTGCCCGCCGCATAATCGCGTTCCGGGGTGGATTCGCCGCTAAGCCACTTTTCTATACCGTAGGTGGTAAGGCCGCAGAGCGAAACACCGCTTGATTCAACATTCCAGTATGCCATATAAGATGTAACGACGCTTTTATCCACGGCATCAAACAGCGTCTGAATGGATTGCTCATCCTGGAAATAGGAGGCGGCTTCGCTCTCCAGCAGCAATTCGGAATCGGTACTGCCGTATGCAACGCTCGGCCTCATGTAAAGGTCCATACACTGAACCACTCCCGCAGGATTATCGTGCCCCTTGAAAACCGATATGGGAGCATACCAGTTTCTGTCCGTCATATAGTCCTGCGCATCGGGGCCCTTCGGGGGCAGAACTATGCCGTACGAAAGATCGTCCCGCTGATATATGGCCCCTTTGCGCGGTCCCTCTCCGAGTATCACACGGTTAGCGTAAGTAAGCATCATGGTCACGGATCCCTTCTTGAAAAGGGATGCCTCGTCCTGCCTGACAGTGTTTTCCGTAAGCACGCAGCCGTCATTGCACATATCAAGGAAGAAATTCACCGCTTTTAATGCTTTTTCCGAGTCCGCGGAAAAGCTCTGAACGCCCTGCGCGTCAGATGTCAGCACGCTGCCGCCGTTGGCGGTTATCAGGGACAGTACCGACATACCGTTTTCCGAAACGCACAAACCGTATATCCCTCTGTCGGCATCGGTGCAGTCGGCGGCTATCTGGCGCATTTTGTCAAATGTCCATTCCCCAGAGCCGTATAAATCATAAATTTCCTGTCCGCTGTGTCCTCCCGAAGCAAGCAGGGTTTTATTGAAAAAGCACACCTGACTCAGCGCCGCATCCGTCCAGCCTTCTCCGCGCGGAACGGCTATATACTGCTCTCCGTTATAAATGCCCACTGCGTCCTGCGCCTTCTTGTCCCAGTATCTCTCATCATCAAATGATGTGTACTCAGAGTACTGGAGAAGGTTTTCGTAATATGTACCCGGCTGAACATTTCCGAATGTAAGCGACATCGGAATGGTAAACGGGCCGCCCATCTGGTAGATATCGCATATCGGCTGATTGGAAGCCGCCGCGGTCAGGACACTGCCCAGCCAGTCGCCTCCCGGAGTCGCAATCCAGGTCACCGTTACGCCGTATTGTTCCTGAAAGCTCAGCCATCTGCTGCGGATCTCTTCCGACCTTGTTCCCGCACTCACGCCGTCCACATACTGGTTTTCCTCAATATTTGTGCAGAGGAATATCCTGTAAGTATCTCCCGGTTTCATTACGATTTTTACATCCGTTGTTGCTCCGGTAGGCTCCGGAGTCGCGGTTTGCTGCCCTCCATCCGGCTTGCACGCCGTCATCAGCCAAAGCGCCGACACCGCCAGGATCAGCACCGCCAAAAATGCTTTTATCTTTCCAAGCATATAATTCTTCCCTTCTTTTTTGTTTTTTTATTCCGACAAATAGTAATACCAGCTCAACCGCCCCATAGGCATGCATTTGCCCTGGGTATAGGTGTCCATTATATTGCCGCTGCTTACATTGTCCGCAGCCTTGAAGTATATCCCGTCCGGCTTGCCTATGTCGCTCAGCCTTACGGCAAGCTGCATCTTATTGCCCTTTATGTTTACCTCTATATCCCCGGCCTCGCTGCGCGCTCCAGTGCTGTCCAGCCTGTACAGCTTGCCCTGCGACGGTACCGCAACATACTCATAGCTCTCCCAGCCCTTAAGCCCCGGCGTGCCCGTGCCGATGTATATGTTTACAAAGTCCGCGCTGTCCGTGCTTACAAAATCCTTTTCGTTCTCCACCAGGAAATACAGCTTCTCTCCGTCGTCCGCAGCCTTTATCCGGCGCAGATTATTCCGCGGAGCCTCCTGCACATATTGATATATATTGCCCGCCGAAGAGGAATTGCGGGCATATCCCTTTTCACAGCCCGAATAATATATGCTCTGCACGTTTTCCCACTGCGCCGCGTCGCCGCTGATGTCTATTGCCTGCTTTGCCGGACGGGCTATCTCCCCCTCAAGGCCCTTAAAGCGCCTTATGTTGTCGCACAGCTGCAGATAAAATGCGTCCTCATAGCCTCCGTTTCTGGGCGGCTCTATATCCCGGCTGAACTCCTCTGTC
>JAQXIQ010000114.1 GCA_029007865.1 Bacillota bacterium | reverse complement strand
TGTCGCCGCGCCGGAAATTGATTATATCCCATATAGCCTTCAGACAAAGCCGGTCGGCTCTGCGGTCCAGAGTATAGAACACCTGCGGCATCTGAACTGCAAGATCCCCTATCCACTGTCCGCGCTCTCTGTCCGGGCAGTCCATAAAATTATCCCGGATACAGGAATACAGAGTCACGGCGCTTTTCTCCGCCAGTATATTCATATCTCTGTCCGAGCTTGTAAAACCGTTTATAACATCGCAGTCGTAGCCGCTTTCGCGGTATCCCAGCTCTATGACCTCAACGCCCTCCGGGATGGTATATATTACGTTTTCCCCGTACATCCAGTTGAGAACCTCAAACTCCTGCTGGCCCTCGGCCGCGGTATATTCGCAGCGCTGCACCTTGTATTTATACTGTGTAAAGAACGGGCCGCCGCGGATGATATACCGGTCGGTGCGTATGTCTATCAGCTCGCCGCCGGAGGCGCTGATTTTGAGATACGGGGTTACCTGCATACCGTGAGGCAGCGCGCAGGTATATGTGTTGTAATGCTTTTTTATGCCGGTATACTGCCTTATCCCGGAAAACCGCCACAGCGGCACGCACCGACGGGCAAGCGGCCCCCAGGGGGCGTCTCCCGCCGCGCCCAGCTCGCAAGCCGGAGCAAACTGCTTCTCATCGTATCCGGCGCTCTTCCAGTCTCCGGGCGCCCTGCGCGCGTCATAGCCTATATCGTGACCGCCGTAAAGAATCTCGGTATAAGGGTCGCTTACCGGCACCTGCGCCGGGTTTGCCAGCATCCTCCACGAGCTGTCGGAATAAACCCCGGCCTCCGGGCAGGCAAAAATAAAGCCTCCGTGACCGCAGTCGATATTGTTTCTGCCCTCGTTGCCCCAGTACCAGACCTCCGCGGCAATTATATTCTCACCTTTTTGCAAAAAAGGCGCTATATCCACTACATCATAATATCCGCACCCCGGAGCCGGTCCGCGGTTCAGCCCGCCTTCAAATACCGCCAGCCTGCCGTTTATATAAAGATAATACTTGGTCTCCGCGGCGATATAAGCCTCCGCCGCCTCCGGCACTGCGTCCAGCGAAAACTTTTTGCGCAGCAGCAGCCATCTGTCAGGGCTTGTGTTATCCTCCCATATCCAGCTTGCTCCCTTGAGCCGCTGTTCTCCGTCAAACCGATGCATGATTGCGTCCTCCGAAATCAGTATTTTAAACTGTCCGGGTAGTATAACATATTTACGGATGAAAAAGCAATACCGCACTTGCAAAAAACGGCATAAAACCGGCGTTACCGCGCACGATTTGCCGATAAAACCGATATAAAACCCTCTCACCGGCAGCCGTTCCCGCCCGGGCTTTCAGCCTCCTGCCGTCATTCCTGCTGCATCTCCATCCATTGCTCGTACAGCCCGTCAAGCCGCTCCTTGACCTCTCTGTACTCCTGCTGTTTTTCAAGCAGCAGCGCGGTGTCGCCGTATATCTCACTGCCGGAAAACAGCTCCTCCAGCCCGGCAGCAACGCCCTCCAGCTCCTCTATATCCTTTTCCAGTCTGTCCCTGCGCGCGCGCGCCGCTTTGTCCGCCTCCCTCTGCGCCCTGTCCGCCGCCCGTTTCTTGGCCTGAGCCGTCTTGTTTATCTGCTGCTCCTGCGAGCCCTCCTCCTTGGGCGCCACGGCGGCAAGATAGTCGTCATAATTACCGTCAAACCTGCTCAGACAGCCGTTTTTAAGCTCCCACACCTCATGGGCGATGCGGTTGATAAAATAGCGGTCGTGCGAAACGCATATCACGGTGCCCTCAAATTCCGACAGCGCTTGCTCCAGCACCTCGCGCGAAGCCATGTCCAGATGGTTGGTGGGCTCGTCCATAAGCAGTATATTACAGCCCGATACTGCCAGCCTGCAAAGCGCCGTCCTTGCCTTCTCTCCGCCGGAAAGCGTATCCACTCTCTTAAATACATCCTCGCCGGTAAACAGCATCGCCGCCGCTGCGGAGCGCACCTGAGTCTGTGTCAGCTTGCGGTTGCCCCGCCATATTTCGTCCAGTACCGTGTTATTTCCGTCCAGCTCTCCGTGATGCTGGTCATAATAGCCTATCACGGCATTTGCGCCCCATTTTACCGCTCCGCCGTGCTCCTGCCGCCCTAGCAGCGAGCGCAGAAAAGTGGTCTTGCCGCACCCGTTATCCCCCACGAGGCACACGCGCCTGCCGGACAGAAGCAGCAGCTCCGTGGGCCTTAGCAAAACCTTCTGCCCGAACCCCACGCTCAGCGCGCTGCATCTGAGCACCTCACTGCCGGTTCTGGGCGCGGGCGCAAACTCAAGGCGCATTGTTTCTGTGCGCTCCGGAGCGTCCACAAGCTCCATTCTGGCAAGCGCCTTTTCCCTGCTCTCGGCCGCCCTTATGCTTTTCTCGCGGTTAAATGCGCGGTATTGCTTTATTATCTCCTGCTGACGCTTTATTTCCTGCTGCTGCTGTTCGTACTGCTTGGACAGCAATCGGTTCTGCTCGTCGCGTTTGGCGCGGAACTGCGTATAATTGCCCTTGTAGCAGATCATTTTACCTGCGCTTATTTCGGCAATGGAGCCGCACAGCCTGTCTAACAGATACCGGTCATGTGACACCACCAGCACGGTGGTCTTTATGCCGCACAGATAATCGGTAAGCCACTGCGAAGCGCGCAGATCCAGATGGTTGGTGGGCTCATCCAACAGTAAAACGTCATAGTCCGACAGCAGCAGCCGCGCTATTGCCAGCCTGGCCTTTTCTCCGCCGGAAAGCGCCGAGGTATCCCGCCGGAAAAACTCATCGCCCAGCCCTATGCCGCGCAGCACACCCAGTATGCGGGAATTAACGCCATAGCCGCCGCGCCGCTCAAACTCCGTGCGCAGCCTGTTGTATTTTTCCCCTATACCGTCCAGCTCCTCCGGCGCTGCCGACGCCATGGAAACACCCAGCCGTTCCAGCTCGCTCTCCATCGCAAACAGCTCGGAGCAGGCCTCTGAGGCCGCCTCCAGCACCGTCCCGTGCAGGGTATCGCCCAGCTGCTGCTCCAGATAGCCTATCCTGAGATTCTGCGCCGTAAAAACTCCCGAGGGCCTGTCCGGCCCCTTTATCGCGCGCAGCAGCGTCGTCTTGCCGCAGCCGTTGGCCCCGATAAGCCCCACTCTGTCCCCGGTATATATACTCAGATCGGCATCGGAAAACAAAGTCCTGTCTCCGAAGCCCAGACTGAGGTTTTTAAGCTCTATTTCCAACATAACAGTTTCTCCCGTATTTTTACCTTCATATTTTACTATAAATATCCCGCTTTGTAAACAGTGCGCCGTCGCAGAAAGCCCTGTTTTCCCTGTCCCCGCTATCCTCTGAAGGTCAATCCGACCGTCTTTATCCGCCGTTTTTCCCGGACGCTGTGCGTCAAATGCAAAAATATAAAATTTTCTGAAAAATCATTTGACATATATAATATACGGTGCTACAATTAAACCCTAGTAAAATACTAGTGTTTTGCGGATACTAGTTTTACGGCGCACAGGGCATTCATATATTCAGGAGGAGAAATAAGCATGAAGTTTACCACCAAGGGACGCTATGGGCTTAAGGCGGCATTCGTTCTGGCACAAAGCTGGGGCGGAGCTCCGGTCTCCCTCAGGGATATTGCCGCAAGCCAGCAGCTGGCGGAAAAATATCTGGAGCAGCTTCTCTCCTCCCTGAAGAAGGCCGGCCTTGTGGAGACGGTACGCGGCGCTCAGGGCGGTTATACCCTTTCCCGCGAGCCGGCGCTTATAACCGTCAACGAAGTGATAGTTGCTCTGGAGGGCGACCTGTCCATCGTGGACTGCCAGCGTGAGGGCGTCGACTGCAGGGAATCCGGAACCTGCGCCACCAAAAAGGTCTGGAAGCGTATAAGCGCTGCCGTTACCGACGCACTGGAGAGCATAACGCTCCAGGATATGCTGCAGGATTACGGTTCTGCGGAGGATTCCTCCGGATAACCTTATATCTGCGGCAGACACTTCCCGGTGCCGCCGCAATGGAAAATGACAAATAAGAAAAACCGTACTATATTTCGGAAAGGAAAAAAACAGATGAAAAAAGTATATATGGACTATGCTGCAACAACATTCGTAAAGCCGGAGGTACTCTCGGAGATGCTTCCGTATTTCGGCAGTATATACGGTAATGCTCACAGCATACATTCCTTCGGACGGGAAGCGGCAAAGGGGCTGGAGCTGGCGCGCTCCCGTGTGGCCAAGGCCATCGGAGCGCAGGACCGCGAGATTTTCTTCACCTCCGGCGGCACCGAAAGCGATAACTGGGCGCTGCGCGGAGTGGTAAGCGCCAGCAAGCGCGGCAAGCACATTATCACCTCCCAGATAGAGCATCACGCCATTCTGCACACCTGCAAACAGCTGGAAAAGGAGGGCTGCGAGGTTACCTATCTGCCGGTTGACAAATACGGCACCGTAAGCCTGGATGCTCTGCGCCAGGCCATCCGCCCCGATACGGCGTTGATAAGCATAATGTTTGCCAACAATGAGATCGGCACCGTTCAGCCCATAGCCCAGATAGGCAAAATAGCCCACGAAAACGGCATTGTTTTCCACACCGATGCCGTGCAGGCGGTAGGGCATGAGCCCATTGACGTAAACGCCATGAACATCGACCTGCTCAGCATAAGCGCTCACAAGCTGCACGGCCCAAAGGGCATAGGCGCGCTTTATATCAGAAAGGGCGTAAGAGTGAACAACCTGCTCTACGGCGGAGCGCAGGAGCGCGGACGCCGCCCGGGCACCGACGACACCCCGCTTGCCGCCGGCTTCGGCAAGGCAATTGAGCTGGCGTGCGAAAACCTGGAAGAAAAGAGCATGGCGCTGGCAGCCAAGCGCGACCGCATATTAAACGGCGTTATGAGCTCGATAAGCAACGTGCGCCTTAACGGTCACCCCGTCAACCGCCTGCCCGGCAACCTCAACTTCAGCTTTGACTATATCGAAGGCGAGGCTCTGCTGCTGAGCCTGGATCTTAAAGGCATAGCCGCCTCCAGCGGCTCGGCCTGCACCAGCGGCTCTCTGGACCCGTCCCATGTGCTTCTGGCCATAGGTCTCCCTCACGAGACCGCTCACGGTTCCCTGCGCATAACCATCGGCGACGAGACCACCGACGAGGAGATCGATTATTTCCTTGCCGAGCTGCCCCCTATTATCAAACGCCTGCGGGATATGTCCCCGCTTACCAGATAAAGCATAAGAAAAGAGGTAATATAAAATGTACAGCGAAAAAGTAATGGATCACTTCAGCAACCCCAGAAACGTGGGCGAGATAGAAAACGCAAGCGGCGTAGGCACGGTGGGCAACGCCAAATGCGGCGACATAATGAAAATATTCCTGGATATCGAAAACGGCATCATCAAAGATGTCAAGTTCAAGACCTTCGGCTGCGGAGCCGCAATAGCCACCTCCTCCATGGCCACCGAAATGATAAAGGGCAAAACAGTCAAGGAGGCGCTTACCCTTACCAATAAGGCGGTTGCCGAGGCTCTGGACGGCCTTCCCGAGGTCAAAATGCACTGCTCACTCTTAGCGGAGGAGGCCGTAAAGGCAGCCATAGACGACTATATTGCCAAAAATCCGGATGCGCCGTTAGAGTAACCCGCCGCCCGGCAAAATTAACCGTTGACATAACGGTCAAAAATGCGTATAATATGAACGCTGCAATAAAAAATGCGTTAAAATGCAATCAAAAGGGCGTCACTGCCCTATCCAATACCGAATTGAGGTGAACAGCATGAAGGAAGGAATACATCCCAAGTACCAGAAGGCCATCGTAAAATGCGCCTGCGGAGAAACCTTTGAGACCGGCTCCACAAAGAGCGAGCTCAAGGTGGAAATTTGCTCTAAATGTCATCCGTTCTATACCGGCAAGCAGAAGCTGGTAGACACCGGCGGACGCGTGGACAAATTTAAGAAAAGATACGGTATGTAATTGTCGCCTCAAGCATGGGAAAACCCTGCTTCGGGCATGGGTTTCCGCCCGGCATAACAAACCATGGACTGTCCTTAAGACAGTCCTTTTCTTTTTTCCCGGCTCTGTCCTGTCAATTATTACCTACTTAAAAACGCCATAAAATATTAACAATTGTTTTCTTGACATAAATATATACCGCATATATGATATGCTTTATAAAAATACATCCGTTTTCGGGCACATTGAAGGAGGCATTATAATGGAGAGCTTCAGAGTACAGCTCTGGAACCGTACCAATCGCATACGCAGCGCGCTGGTTCATCTGACCGAGCCGTTTTTGCACGGGCTGGGTCTTACCCCTATGCAGGCAATGGTGCTCTACGCCGTACAGAATCAGGAAAACGCAAACGTGGGTTCTCTTTGCACGCTGTTAGAATGCGCGCAGGGCAACATGAGCAACCTTTGCAAGCGTCTGGAAAAGGACGGCTTTCTCTCAAGGCGGCGCAGCCTCTCCGACGAGCGCGTAGTGCTGCTCAGCCTTACTCCCAAGGGTCTGGACGCCATATCCCGCATCAACAGCGGGCTTGCCGATGCCGACAGATACTTTGACGCTCAGCCCCCGCAGCGCCTGCAGAAAATTCTGGACGGCTTTGACGAGCTGGAGCAGCTTATCAGCAGCATATCCGCAGCCGGGGGTAACAAAGACAATGCTTGAACTTAAAAACATCAAAAAGACATACAGAGTAGGCGATATCGAAACCGTTGCGTTAAGCGATATCAGCGTGACCTTCCGGGAAAAGGAATTCGTCTCCATCCTGGGCACCAGCGGTTCCGGCAAAACCACCTGCCTTAACATAATCGGCGGCCTTGACCGCTACGATTCCGGGGACCTGATAATAAAGGGCAAGCACACCAAGGATTTTTCCCAGAAGGACTGGGACGCATACCGTAACAACTCCATAGGCTTTGTTTTTCAAAGCTATAACCTTATCTCGCACCTTTCCATCGTGGCCAATGTGGAGCTGGGCATGACCCTCAGCGGTGTCAGTAAGGCGGAAAAACGCAAGCGCGCGCTGGATCTGCTGAGGCAGGTCGGGCTCAGCGAGCATCTGCACAAAAAGCCCAATCAGCTCTCCGGAGGACAGATGCAGCGCGTAGCCATCGCCCGCGCGCTGGCCAATGACCCGGAGATCCTGCTGTGCGACGAGCCCACCGGAGCGCTGGACACCGAAACCAGCAAGCAGATAATGCAGCTTATAAAACAGGTGGCAAATGACCGCCTGGTAATAATGGTTACGCACAATCCCGAGCTTGCCAGGGAGTACTCCGACCGCATAATAAGGTTTTCCGACGGGCGGATAATATCGGACAGCGACCCCTACACAGCGGAGGAAAAGCCGGACAGCTTTAAGCTAAAGCGTACCAGAATGAGTTTTTTTACGGCGCTTTCTCTCTCTGCCAACAATCTCCGCACCAAAAAAGGCCGCACCTTCCTGACCTCTTTTGCCTCCAGCATAGGCATTATCGGAATAGCCCTTATTATAGCGCTCTCCGACGGCTTCAAGCTGCAGATTCAGGATTTTCAGTCGGATGTCATGGCGGAATTCCCCATTATAATAAGCCAGATGGGCATGAGTATGTCCGCGGAGGATATGAACGATATGCACGCCCAGATGACTCAGGGCGGCACGGGAACCGATAAATACGCCGACAGCGACCGCGCCTATATATACGACCCGGCAAAAAACACCGTAATACATCAGAACAAATTCACCGACGAATACCTGGACTATCTGAACGGTATCGATCCCGCAATCTGCAAAAGCATCGGCTCGACATATCTTGTAAACATGAACCTTATCGGCAAAAACGAAAGCGGCTATTTTTCTGCCGCGCTTTCCGCCGGTATGAGCTCCACGGGCAGCGTAGGCGCCGCAAACGGCATAAGCGGCATGGGAATCTCGTCATACCCGGAAAATCTCTCCGGAGACGAAAGCTATCTCAGCGCCAATTACGACCTGCTGCTGGGCAGCTATCCGTCCGATATTTACGATATCGTCCTCATCGTCGACAGCCGAAACCGCTTGCCGGTAAGCGTGCTGGGCAGCCTGGGCTTCGACGCCGAAACAACGGATACCGTCCTGTTTTCCGACATTGTGGGCAAGGAATATAAGCTTATAAGCAACAACGATTACTATATCCCCACCCAGTTTGGCACCTATCTTCCCACCAACGATCCGGAAACGGCATATAACGCAGCAGAGAGCAAAACTCTCCGCATCTGCGGCGTACTGCGGCAAAAGGAAGATTCCGCTTCGGCGCTGCTCAACTCCGGCCTTGCCTACAGCGACGCCCTGGCACGCGAAGTCATAAATGACTGCCTTGATTCCGACATCGTAAAAGCTCAGCAGGAGGCGGATTACAACATCTTTACCCGCGAGGAAATAAGCGACGAAGCCAAACAGCAGCTCACCGCATATCTGGGCGGCAGCGCCACCCCGTTTATGCTCATGGTTTTCCCCAAGGATTTTGATTCCAAGGAAAAGGTGCTGGAATACCTGGACGATTATAATCACAGCGTGAGCAAGGACGATATGGTGATTTATACCGACCTTGCCAGCACCATGAGCAGCATGACCAACGGCATTATCGACGGCATACTGATAGTTCTTTTAGCCTTTGCAATGCTGTCTCTTGTGGTAAGCATCATAATGATATGTATTATCACCTATACCTCGGTGCTGGAACGCACAAAGGAAATAGGCGTGCTCCGCGCACTGGGCGCACGCAAAAAGGATATCACCCGCGTCTTCGTTGCCGAGACCTGCCTGCTTGGCCTGTTCTCCGGACTTCTGGGCATAGGTATAGCCTATGTTCTGTGCCTGCCGACAAACATGATCCTGGAAAGTCTTACAGGGCTTGTGGGAGTAGCACAGCTCAATATTGTGTACGCTCTGCTGCTTGTGGTCATTGCCACCGTCATGACAATGCTGGGCGGGTTTATCCCCTCGGTTATTGCCGCCAATAAGGACGCGGTAGTGGCTCTCCGCAGCGAATAACGCCCGGTACGCGGCCGCCGCAAAGCCGCCGCAGGCTCAACGGAATAACATCAGGGGCACGGCAAACAGCCGTGCCCTTGTGCTTTATCCCTATGCCGTCCCATATTCAGCCATCCGGCCGCCGGTGCGCGTCAGTTCAGCATGGCAAGCGCATAGTTTAACACAAGCGCAAACAGCAGCCATACAAGCTGTGGCGCAAGCAGCAGACAGGAAAGCCCGGATACAGCGGCCGTGCTCCTCATGGTCAGCACCACCACCGCAATGTAGGCCAGTATTATGGCTACCCCCGCAGGGGGACTTACAAGCACAAAAACAGCAAGCGACCACAAAATATGCAGTACCGCCATGGTAATATAAAGCGCCGTCACCCTTCCGGTATTCCGCGCGCCGTCTCCCGCCGTTTTATCCCCTGCTGCGGAAAAGTACAGCGCCGCCGAAAAAAATGTCAGTATATATATGACGCCCCATACTATGGGAAAAACAATGTCCGGAGGCTGAAAGGACGGCTTGATAAGCGCGTTAAAGCCCTCTCTGCCCAGTATATTCATGGCTGTAGCCAATCCCGCCGTTACCAGTGTTGCAAGCAGAGATACCACCGTGGGAAATGCCCGAAATTTCTTCATGCGTTTCCTCCTTTTTTGTTTACTGTTATGCTTATTATATTGCCGCACATCCGGTTTTATTCAAAAGAAATCCCCGTAAAGAAGAGTTTCTCGTCCTTTACGGGGATACGGTTTTTTATGATTGCTCTTAGGTAACGGCTTTTACGCCGCAAACTCAGCTCTTTACCAGGCGGTAGGTGTACACCGCGTCGGGATCTCCCGTGTGCTCCACATTATATGTCAGCTCATACGTTCCGGTATCGGCGTCGTACCAGCACTGCCAGTAATCGTTGCCGTGCACCGACTGATCCACCTTAATCCATTTTCCGTCTTTTTCGTACTGCAGCTCATAGCCCTTATAACCCGGAACACCGGTAAAGGTTAACGGCACATACGACATTCCGCCTTTTACCGTGATTTGTGCAAGTGTTTCGCCCTGAGCGCACCGCACAAACACGGGGATCTGCTGCGTAACCTCGCCCACCTGCGCGGTGGTAACGGTTTTATTGCCCACCGCATATCGGTAAGCAATCCTCCATGTGTTGAACTCCTCTGCGGGTATGGCCTTCAGCACCTCGCTGGGGCCGTAATAATCGGCTTTTTCCACGGGAAGATTCAGATACTCCACCGTACCCTCCACCACCGAGCCTGCCTTGATGGTGTCCCCGGTCTCTGCCGGCGGGCAAAGCTCCACTAACAGACAGGGAATATTATAGTTTGTGGTATAGCGCAGGTTAAAGGACGGCTTGGTATAGGTCTTGCCGTTGAGCACGGCGTTATACTGCACCACATTCAGCATGCGGTTGGCGTCCGGCCCGCTCTTATGCTCAAGCGCCACGGCGTCGGTAAAGGCAAACCACAGTCCCTCGCCCGGGATATCTATCCGCTGCATGGAATCTCCGCCCACATATCCCGCGGTATCGGAGAGCGGAGTGGTAAACTGCCCGGAATAAGTCTTGCCCGCAATCTCAAAGCTTACCGTTCCGTCGTTATTACCCACAGCCATGGTATCCCAACGGTTGTCGTTATAATCGTCCGCACCGAACTGGTAGAACACCATGCGGTCAAATGTCACATCCTTGAGGAAGGTATACTTAAAGCTGTGCCATGCGCGGGATACATCGTTTGTGCGGGGCAGATATGCCGTAATCTCAAAACGCACGGCATCATCCAGCGTTACTCCCGTATATATTACCTCGGTCAGGTTGGGCCCCTGCTTCTTAAAGCGTGTTTCCACCTGCTTATAATACACTATACCGCCGTTTTTATAGTTGTTGTACATAAGCATATTGCCGCCGCCGTTGCACGAGGTCCAGCCGTACTTGCCGCCCATGGAAAGCACCGCCAGCGGCCGTATATCGTCTATGAAGGCGCGGCCGTGTGCTGTTTCCGGGTCATAGCAGAAGGATTCGCCGAAGGAACCGATGGCGCTGGTCTCCCACTGCTGGTAGTTGCCGCCCCAGCCCGCAAGGGATATCTGGGAGTGACTGCAGGCGTATACTCCGCCCCAGGTGGCGTATGTGATGCATATTT
>JAQXIQ010000113.1 GCA_029007865.1 Bacillota bacterium | reverse complement strand
ATATTTGTTTTTTTATTTCATACTATTGATAGGGGGAGTTGGTGGGTATGAAAGAAAAAACACGGGAGCTTATGACGGTAAACCTGATACTTTTTTCTATACTTGTGCTGCTGGCGGTGTTTTCCTTCGGTTCGCAGGGGGATGTGGATGTTTTCCGCTACAGTGCAGAGCCGATATACAAGGCGGATATTCAGGATAAGGAAATAGGCCTTATGTGCAATGTTTACTGGGGTACGGAATATATCGAGCCGTACCTTGAGCTGCTTGGGCAGTACAATGTCAAGGCAACTTTTTTTATCGGAGGGATATGGGCGGCGGAAAACCCGGAGCTGGTGGAGCGGATGTATATGCAGGGGCATGAGATTGCCAACCACGGCTACAATCATAAGCTGGCCAGCCGCAATTCGGCAGAGGTAATAACAGAGGAGCTGCTTAAAACCGACAGAATACTGCAGCAGATCTGCGGGGTAAAGCCCGTCCTGTATGCTCCGCCGTCCGGTGATTTTACCAAGGAAACCCTTGCTGCGGCACAAAGAAACGGTTATAAAACCATCATGTGGAGCATTGATACCATTGACTGGCGGGATCACGACAGCGCTAAGATCAAGCGCAGGATTATGAATAATGCCGCTCCGGGGGCGTTTATTCTTACTCATCCTACGGCGGAAACGCTCTCTGCGCTGAAAGAGGTATTACCCGAGCTTATCGGGCAGGGCTACAGCTTCAGGACAATTTCGCAGCTTCTGGCAAAATAACATTGCAAAAACGGCATATAATAATTATAATTATAGCAGAATATATTAAGGTTTACGGTTTACCCGCCGGGGCGGGACGTTTTACGGAAGCAGGAGAAATGAAATGATTGTTGCAAAGCTGGACAACGGTATAAGAGTAGTGATTGAGAAGGTTCCGTTTTTCCATTCGGTATCGGCGGGCGTATGGGTAAAAGCGGGGTCGCGCTATGAAACGGCGCAGGACAACGGTATCTCGCATTTTATAGAGCACATGCTTTTCAAGGGCACCGAAAAAAGAAATGCGCGGCAGATAGCGGCGGAAATAGACAATATCGGGGGAGTGCTCAACGCTTTTACGGCAAAGGAATGCACCTGCTTTTATGTGCACGTCATGGACGAGCATTTAAGGATAGGTATTGAGCTGTTAGCGGATATGCTCAGAAACAGCAGGCTGGACGAGGGGGAGATAAAAAAGGAGCAGGGGGTTGTGTGCGAGGAGATATCCATGGTGGAGGATACTCCGGACGACCTGGTACACGAGCTGGCGGCCTCCGGCTTTTATGGCTCAAACCCGCTTGGGCAGACGATACTGGGTACAAAGGAGCGCGTCAATTCCTTTACGGCGGAGGATCTAAGAAAATATATGCGCAAGCGGTATACCACGGGCAATATTGTGCTCAGCATTGCGGGCAATGTGGATGAGCAGGTGACACTGGAGATGCTCAGAGAGTACTTTTCCGAGGGTATAGAGCAGGCGCCGGGAAGCAATGATGCGTTGGAAACACGGCCCAGAGGCAGCCAAAGCACGGTTTTTGCCGTTAAGGATAACGAGCAGATGAATATGTGTATGACCTTTGACGGAGCGGGCAGCCGGGATGAGGACTTTTATCCGCTGACCGTGTTTAACGGCGCCTTCGGCGGCAGCATGAGCAGCAGGCTGTTTCAGACTGTGCGCGAGCAAAACGGTCTGACATACAGCATATACAGCTATGCAAGCTCATACAACGATTGCGGAGCGTATTCGATATATGCCGGTATGAGTCCGGGGCAAACGGGGAGAGTTCTTGAGCTGATCCAGCAGCAGACCAAGCTTGCCTTTCAAAACGGACTGGAGGGCGAGGAACTGGAAAACGCGCGGGAACAGATAAAAGGCAGTCTTATACTTGGTACGGAGGGCGCTCGCCCGATAATGAGCAGGAACGGCAAAATGCTGCTGCTGCAAAACCGTACGGAGCCGGTGGAATGTATCATCAAGCAGCTTAACGCGGTTACGGCGTCGGATGTGGAGCGCGCCGTTAAAAGAGTTTTTTCCGGACATTGCTGCTGTGCTTTTGTGGGAAAGGAAAAGTTTCTGCCGCGCGATTATAAGCCGGAGCCGGTCTGAAATTGTTGGCGGCGGATAGCGGCAGACATTTGGGCCATATACATTCCGGACTATCCGGAATTCCGGCTTGAAATTACTGTTTTTGTGCAAAAAAGCTTGAAAAAATTGCGTTTTTGCGCTATAATTTATAGCATAGTGAGCAGCTAAAAAGGCGTAAGTCCAGCTTTGGACCTGCGCTTTTTTGTTTTTTCAGGAGGTATAATAATCAGATATGGAAAAGAGTAATCAGAACTATCTTGCGCAGGTATCGCTGGTTATTTCCATGGCGGCGGTACAGAATATGTGCACAAAGTACGGAACCGCGGATTAAACATTCGGGCAGACGGATATACTTACATTTATAATAGCGGCAGTTATTATCCGTTTTACCTATAAGGAGCTGGGCCGTCCTGCAGACATTGCGGCAAGCAAGCAGCCGCAGCAAGCGTGACTTTTGTGCAAAAGGAGGCGGAACGGAAAAGGAAGTAAGCGCATAACAAAGCAGGGTAGGCCATGGCGGTCGCCCATCAATTCTTGCGGCGCGATAAGCAAAGAGAAAACTGTTTTAGTCCTGCAGCAAAAAGGAAATCACATATTTTGCATATTCTTCACCTATTTGAATTATAACATCTATGCGCCGTAAAATCAATTAAGCATACTATTTAATAAAAAATCAAGGCTCAAAAAGCAGGAGATTTGCCGGTTTTTGGGATTAAAACGGGACTGGTTGCAGCCGGCAGAAAACAGCGGTGCAAGCAAACCCGCCGCTTTTACAGGCATGCCGATAATAAAGCAGATATATCTGCATTGATACAAACGGACTGACTCCGGAGCTCCGGAGGGCAAAATGCCCGCCCCTGATTAACGCAAGCATAGACGGCGTTGGGGTTCTGCGCCGTCATTTCCAAGAACGGATATTTGATTATAACAGGCGTATTCATTCCGACGCCAAGCTCTAAAAACAGAATATGCAGATTGCTGTGGCGGCGAATAAAATCTTCATAGCGGTTCGCAGCAGCATACCAGCCTTCGTCCTGCACAAAAGAGCTGTCACATCTCAGATTCATTGTCATTGGTGCGCCGCAGACGGGGCATTTCGGTATCAGCGCCGCAGGTATTTTCATGTCTGTTTGCTCTGCAACCATCCGGCGTACTGCTTCTTCGTTGTCATAGGTTTTACCGTGGCAAGGCCTGGAGCATTGCCATAAGCCGTAATCGCCCTGTGTATAGAATAAGCGGTTTTTATCAAAGCCCGCCCGCTGAAACTGATGGTCAACATTTGTGGTAAGCACGAAATAATCCTTATCTTTTACAAGTTTAAGTAAATCGCTGTACGGCTTACCGACCGGGCAGTCATATCGGTTTACAAGGATATGCCTTGACCACCACGCCCAGTATTCCCGGGGCGTTTCGTAAGGGTAAAAACCGCCGGAGTACATATCGGTGATGCCGTATTTTTTATGAAAGTCAGAAAAATATTTATAAAAGCGCTCGCCGCTGTAATCAAAGCCTGCCGAAGCGGACAGACCGGCTCCCGCACCTATAACGATGGCGTCTGACGTGGCTATTTCATTTTTAAGCCTTTTTATATTATCCGAGAAGTCCCCGGTAGATTTCGCAGTCAAAATCTTTGAAAACATTGAATATCACCTTAATCTTGCTGTTTGAATGCCTGATAAAGTCTTTTACTGTTTTGATTGCGATTTCTGCGGCTTTGTCACTGGGGAAATGAAATTCTCCCGTTGATATACAGCAGAACGCAATGCTTTTGATGCCGCTTTGCTCTGCAAGTGTCAAACAGGAACGGTAGCAGGAAGCGAGCAATTCACAGTCCTGCCTTGTAAGCCTTCCTCTTACAATCGGGCCGACTGTGTGCAGTACATATTTGCAGTGCAGATTGTACGCCGGCGTTATTTTTGCCATGCCCGTGTCTTCTTTGTGTCCCTGTTTTTTCATTATTTCAGCACATTTGAGTCTGAGCTGAACACCTGAAAAGGTGTGAATCGCATTGTCGATACAATCGTGACAGGGACAGAAACAGCCAAGCATTTCGGAATTGGCGGCATTTACGATAGCGTCACAGGCAAGGGTTGTAATATCGCCTTGCCATAAATAAATGTCCGGCTCGATTGATTGCAAATCATCAAGACTGGTAATCCCTTTTAGCCTTGTTTCCTCACGAAGATACTCGTCTTGTATGGCAAGGAAATCATCTCTGACAGGCAAAGGCATACGGATATTAAACAAAGAGCGCAGGAGCTTTTTCTGCTCCGTTTCGATTGTCGGAATTTTTATACCTTTGTATTCAGGCAACTCTTTCAAAAGCTCCGTTATTAAGTATTCTCTTTTCTCGGCTTGTGTCATAGTCGTATCCTCTTTTTATACCGCATTTACAGGGCTGCCAATAAAGACAGCCCTGTTCGGAAATTTATTCAGATACCACACTGATACGCTTTTGAATGTGGTCGCCTTTTGTGGCTTCATCAATCATTGCGATAGCATAATCCGCATAGCTTATAATGCTTTCGCCTTTGGAATTAAGAGTTAATTCTTCACCGCCGAGAATGTATTTTCCGGTTCGCTCACCGTCTGCTCTAAAATCTCCCGCAGGACTTATAAATGTCCACTTCACATCATTTCTCCTGCGAAGTTCAGAAAGCGCTTTACCCTGAGCCTTTGCAAGCGGTAAAAACTGCGGCGGGAAAACCGGACCGTCGGATACAACTGCGGTGTGCTCCGGATTAACATACAAGCTTCCTGCACCGCCGACAACAAGCAGGCGTGTACCAGTTTCGGAAAGAATGTCGCAAAGATGCATAAGAGACCTGCTATGATTCGGGAGTTCTTCTTCCGCCCAAGCACCAAAGGCATCAATAACGGCATCAAAGCCTTTTAAATCGTCGGATGTCAAATCAAATAAATCTTTTTTCACAACCTTCTGCGCTACCGTTTGATTTTCCTCACGTACCACGGCGGTCACTTCCAAACCTCTGTCAACTGCTTCTTTGACAATAAGTTTACCCGCTCTTCCGTTTGCACAAATTACTGCGATTTTCATTTTAAGTTCCTCCTTGATTTCGTTTCGGATTACTCCTGTGAATTTGCATCGAGCTTCGCAGCGGCCGTTCTCCGTAGCTCTTGACTATATTATATTTGCGACAGTTACCGTTGTAAAGTAAGCACAATATTGTGGTGTAGTTACCAAAAGGAAACTAATGTGTAAATAAAGGGGTTTCAGCAACTGTAAAAAATATTTTTTTAAATAACACTTGATTTCGGT
>JAQXIQ010000112.1 GCA_029007865.1 Bacillota bacterium | reverse complement strand
GGAAACGAAGTATTCTACGGCGTTTTCCGGGAAGAATTCCTTGAATTCGCTGCACAGCTGAGCCGCCAGAGTTTTGTTATGCGCAAGCACCAGCGTAGGCCTGTTCAGGCTGGCTATAACATTAGCCACGGTAAAGGTTTTACCCGAACCGGTAACCCCCAGCAGCACCTCCGTGCGCAATCCGTCATTTACGCCGCGCACAAGCTGCTCTATGGCATCGGGCTGATCCCCCGATGGCTTATACGGAGCATGAAGCTTAAAGTTCATTCTTTCCCTTCCCGCTGCATCGCAGCAACAAAACAAAGCTGTATTTTTGCAGATGAAGGAGCAGCCGCCGTATCCCCGCAAATGCTTTGTTATTATACCATCATGTCGCAAAATGTGCAAGCAATTTGCACATCCGCACTGCCGTTTCAATCCCGTATCACGCCAGCGGCGGAATACCGCGCAATTTCAATCCCGCATCATACCAGCGGCTGAATACCGGACAATAAAGTGTTGTATATAAAACTTGTAATAATCATTTGTGTATGATATAATAATAAAAAACCAATTATAAAGGATGGATTGCAAATGAAAAAAGGTAAAAAGGGGTTGCTGACCCAGTTCAAGGAGTTCATTAACAAGGGTAATGTTGTAGACATGGCAGTCGGTGTTATAATCGGTGCCGCATTCAAGGGAATAATCGATTCTCTGGTAAATGATATTATAATGCCGGTAATATCCCTTGTGACCGGCGGCGTGGATTTTACCAACTGGTTTATCGCACTGGACGGCAATACTTACGAAACCCTTGCGCTTGCCCAGGAGGCCGGAGCCGCCACCCTCAATTACGGCACTTTCCTGACCGTAGTACTCAACTTCCTGCTTATGGCTTTTGTGGTATTCCTGTTTGTCAAGGCTCTTAACTCCATTAAAAACAAAATGCACAAGCCCGAGGAGCCCGTTAAGGAAGCACCCAAAACCAAAGTATGCCCCTATTGCAAGACCGAGATTGCCATTGACGCCGTAAGATGCCCTCACTGCACATCCGAGCTTGAGGCGGAAGCGGAGGAAAAGTAATCCCGCAGATATAGCGTTTTACTTCCTTATGCCGCGGAATAGTATTTATACATACGGCCGGATATTTACAAAAATCAGCGGCAATATGCCTGTCATATTGCCGCTGTTGTTTTTTCCGCAAATATTGTCCGCCGCTGTTGCTTTGGGGTCGCAATGCCGTTAAGCGGTTTTACACGCAGCCGTGCACAGGCGCCGATATCCGGCATCTGCCCGTCTCTTTAAGCCACTCCACCGTGTCAAACAGAGTATCCCGAAGGGGTCTTGTGACGTATCCGAGTTCCTGCACCGCTTTGGCATTGCTGAATGCTGAATTTGACGAAAGCGTGTAGAGCGAATACGAAGTATACAGAGGAGTTCTCCCGGCAATTTTGCCGCTCAATTCAAAAAACGGAGCCGCAGCTTTGGCAATCCATACCGGCAGGCACTTTAGCTTCCTAGTATCCGGATACATCTCATGCAGCAATGCCAGCAGGTTTTCAATCGTACTGTAAGCCCCCGAAAGAATATAGCATTCCCTGTCTTTGCCCCTCAGTGCGGCCTGGCAAACCCCGGCAGCCACATCCCGCACGTCTGCGAAATCATATCCGCCGCGCACACAGGCCGGCAGCCTGCCGTTTATATAATCCGTTATAAGCTGAGTTATATGTCCTCTGCCGCTGTCATACGGCCCTATTATGCCGGACGGATGCACAACGGTAACAGGCACATCCTTCGCTGCTAAAACCGCCGCAGTGGCCTCGGCCTTTGTCTTGGCATAATAACCCCTTACAAGCCCCGGTGCAAACTCCGCGGTCTCGGTAATAACCTGTCCCTTCGGCTTTTCCGGAATCGCATGCACGCTGCTGACATATACCAGCTTTTCAGCGCATTTGCGCCTGCAGGCCTCGATAACATTTTTTGTGCCCAGGACATTTACATTGTATACCCTTTTGTCGCGAGCCGTAATGCTGACCATCCCCGCGCAGTGTATTACCGTGTCTCCCGGGCATATCGCGTCCTCCGTCTGCGCCGTATATAGCACATCGGCCTGCCGCATCTCGCAGTCCATTCCCGCAAGCGCTTCTCTGTCGCGCCGTGAAAACACCAGCGCCCTGACCTCACAACCCATTCCTATAAGCCGCTGCACGACTCTGTTTCCCAGATGACCGCCGGCTCCCGTAACAACATACGCCATAACAGCACCTCCTGTAACAGCCGATATTCCTACGGTTATATTATATTACATCAGGCACGGGCGTTACTGAACAAACAATGTACGCGCTGTATATTTTCCGTTAATTATGATTACTCACTTGCGTTATTCCTACTGCTTTGCCAGCCCCACGCGCCTTTCCTGTATGCATTTTTCACGGTACTGCGTGGGAGTCATCCCCATTCTTGCGCGGAACTGCCGTATAAAATAACCGGAGCTCTGAAAACCGCATTCCTCCGCTATCTCGCGGACAGTCAGCTTTGTTGTAGCCAGCGAGTAGCATGCACATTTTATTCTGTAATTGATAATATAGTCCGTGACCGAAAAGCCCGTTGCTTCCTTAAAGCACTTGCTTACCGTGGTTTTATTGATATGTATATCCTCCGCAAGAGTTATCAGTGATATCTTGCCGGAATAATCCGCATGAATCTTTTTAAGTATCAGATCAACCCATACATCCTGCTGAGCAATCTCATATTTCGGTGTTCCTCCCGCTAACAGATCAAAATACAGCTGATTAAGCAGCTCCAATATCGAGTTAAGATGCAGCCTTGCGCGGCATGACCATCTGAAATCCTTCTGCAGAGTTATTGCATCTCTGAACTTAAAGTAATGCTCCCGCATCTGAGCAGCGGCATCGCCGGAAACCGAAATAGCGCCCAAAAAACCGTTCCGATCATAAAAAATATCCAAAGGGATGAAACTGAACATCTCACAAATCTCATGGTATTTACCGGAATTGATCATTTCAAAAGTAATATTAACATTAAGGAACGACACATTAAAAGCAATGCCATAAGCCACCAGCCTGTCGGCATCACATATCTGTACATCCAGTCCCTCCCGGAAGGCCATCACGCACGGCCCGGTACTGCTGAACGCACTCCCGTTTACCGTATATCTGAGCGTGCCGCGCTCGATAAGAACGATATTATAGCGTTCAAGCGTGCATATACTTATGCCCTCCTGATAATCATGATATTCAATCTCCAGGATTCTTCCCGGATGATAATTGCAATTTACCGGCATAATACTCCCCTTGCACTGATTTCCGATAGTATAATAGATTTATTTCAATAGTACATTTTCAATAATCGCATAATGTGATATATTTATTATAACAAAATTACACAGAATGCGCAATTATGTATGCTGCATCTCTCTCTTCTTTTGTTATAAGCATATTTTTGACCGACATCTTCGTTATTTGCGGGGGGCTCTGAAAGATCAAAAAGCAGCCAAATATGCTATATGCTTTACAACATACAGCAGCAAGCGCATTCAGCAGCAGAATTCTGCTGCAGTAATTTTGTGCCCCCGTTTTAATGACGGCTGTTTTAAAGACAGTTCTCTTCGCTGATTTCCCGGCTGTATTGTTTGCAGACCGGGAAATCGCGTTTTATGCTTTAATCCGCAACGCCCTATCCTTTTTTCTTTCACGCCCTGCAAACCTGTTTTTTGTGTCAAAACGCCTGCAAAAAAAGTGATTTTTACGCACTTTTTTCAAGGTTTTTTGCGCATTTTTAAGGGTTTTTTTATGGCTTTTTTGCACTTTTTTCAAGGCTATAAGCAAAAAAGACCCTGCAAAATTGCTTTTGCAAGGTCAATTTTATAATTTGTTTGCCTATTGTGTTATAAGGCGGTTTGCCTTTTCGCAACGGAATTACTTGCTCCTGAGCTCCTCGATACGGGCCTGAGCCGCGGCAAGGCGGGCAATCGGCACTCTGTAGGGCGAGCAGGAAACATAGTTAAGGCCTACCTTGTAGCAGAACTTGACAGTGGAGGGATCTCCGCCGTGCTCTCCGCAAATACCCAGCTTGATGTCGGGGCGGGTCTGACGGCCAAGTGTAGCGGCCATCTTAACCAGCTTGCCTACGCCGTTCTGGTCAAGGCGTGCAAAGGGATCGGACTCGAATATCTTCTTTGCATAGTACTCATCCAGGAACTTACCGGCATCGTCACGGCTGAAGCCGAAGGTCATCTGGGTAAGGTCATTGGTACCGAAGGAGAAGAACTCAGCCTCCTTGGCGATCTCGTCGGCGGTGATGGCCGCTCTGGGGATCTCAATCATGGTTCCGACCATGAACTTGAGCTTGAAGTTCTGCTCTGCCATAACGGACTCGGCGGTAGCAACAACGACATCCTTAACATATTTAAGCTCCTTGACCTCTCCGACAAGCGGGATCATGATCTCGGGAACGATATTCTTACCGGTCTTCTTGCTAACGGTAATGGCAGCCTCAATAACGGCACGGGTCTGCATTTCGGCTATCTCGGGATAGGTAACGGCCAGACGGCAGCCACGGTGACCCATCATGGGGTTAAACTCATGCAGGCCGGCAATGGTAGCCTTGAGGTCGTTAACATCCAGATTCATCTCCTTGGCCAGAGCAACGATATCCTCCTCCTCGGTGGGCAGGAACTCGTGCAGCGGCGGATCAAGGAAGCGGATGGTAACAGGACGGTCCTCCATGGCCTCGTAAAGACCGATAAAGTCCTCTCTCTGGAAGGGCAGCAGCTTGGCAAGAGCCGCTCTTCTGTGCTCCTCGTCCTTGGAAACGATCATCTCGCGCATTGCGGGGATTCTGGCTTCGTCAAAGAACATATGCTCGGTACGGCAAAGTCCGATGCCCTCTGCTCCGAACTCAACCGCCTTGCGGGCGTCTCTGGGAGTATCGGCATTGGTGCAGACCTTCATGGTGCGGATGCTGTCAGCCCAGCCCATGATGGTTCCGAAATCGCCGGTAACAGCGGCCTCAACGGTGGGAATAGCTGTGCCGTAAACATTGCCGGTGCTGCCGTCAAGGGAGATATAGTCGCCCTCTTTGAACACGGTACCGTCAACGGTGGTAAAGGTCTTGGCCTCTTCGTCGATTTTAAGCTCGCCGCAGCCTGCAACGCAGCAGGTACCCATTCCGCGGGCAACAACCGCCGCATGGGAGGTCATACCGCCGCGAATGGTCAGTATACCCTGGGAAGCATGCATACCCTCGATATCCTCAGGGCTGGTCTCAAGGCGGACAAGAACCACCTTTTCGCCCCTCTTGGAAGCCTCGATAGCGTCGTCTGCAGTGAAATAAACCTTACCGCAGGCAGCTCCCGGAGAAGCGGGCAGACCCTTGGCAACAGGCTTTGCAGCCTTGAGGCTCTTGGCGTCAAACTGCGGATGCAGCAAAGCGTCAAGCTGCTTGGGGTCGATGCTCAGAACAGCATCCTCCTTGCTTATCATGCCCTCGTTAACAAGGTCAACTGCAATCTTGATAGCGGCGGCGGCGGTGCGCTTTCCGTTACGGGTCTGGAGCATATAGAGCTTGCCGTTCTCAATGGTGAACTCCATATCCTGCATGTCTCTGTAGTGGTTCTCCAGAGTCTGAGCAATATTTGCAAACTGATTGTAAACTTCCTCGTTGGTGTTCTTGAGCTCGCTGATGGGCTGCGGAGTACGAATACCCGCAACAACGTCCTCACCCTGAGCGTTCATCAGATACTCGCCGTAGAGCTTTTTCTCACCGGTGGAGGGGTTGCGGGTAAATGCAACGCCGGTACCGGAATTGTTGCCCATGTTACCGAATACCATGGCCTGAACGTTAACGGCGGTACCCCAGTCTCCGGGGATGTCGTTAAGACGGCGGTAAACAATGGCACGGGGGTTATCCCAGCTGCGGAAAACAGCCTTTACTGCCTCAAGCAGCTGAACCTTGGGCTCCTGCGGGAAATCCTCGCCCTTGTTTTCCTTGTAGATTACCTTGTATTCATCGCATACGCCCTTGAGGTCCTCTGCGGTGAGGTCGGTATCGTATTTGTAGCCCTTCTCCTCCTTGATGCGATCAAGAACGGCTTCAAACTTCATTCTGTCTATCTCCATAACCACATCGGAGAACATGGTCATAAAGCGGCGATAGGAATCGTAAGCAAAGCGCTCGTTGTCGGTAAGTTTGGCAAGAGCCACAACGGTTTTATCGTTAAGACCAAGGTTAAGAATGGTATCCATCATACCGGGCATGGAAGCGCGGGCGCCGGAACGAACCGACACCAGGAAGGGGTTCTGCTCGTCACCGAATTTCTTGCCGCAAATGACCTCGGTCTTGGCAAGAGCCTCCTCGATCTGAGAAACTATCTCGGCGGATATAGTCTTTCCGTCCTCATAATACTTGGTGCAGGCCTCGGTAGATACCGTGAAGCCCTGCGGAACCGGCAGACCAAGGCCGGTCATCTCTGCAAGGTTTGCACCCTTGCCGCCAAGCAGATTTCTCATGCTCGCGTTGCCTTCGCTGAATAGATAAACATACTTTTTGCTCATTCAGTGTTTCCTCCTGTTTAATAAATTATTAAGGCAGATACTGCCTTTTAGACAAAATTGGCCTTTGATATGATAATACAAAACGAAAAAAAACACAACATAAATTTGCTTTTAATACGCCGCAAATGCAATATTTCTTTCATCCGGGCGAATAATTTACAGTTTGGATAAATATCCTGCGGTCTTAAAGGGCCTGTCCATGCGGTAACGCGCCTGTAAAACCAGAGTATCAAACAGCTCGCCGAGCACTTCCCCGCTCATCTCAGCAAGAAAAGAAAGTCTGGCGGCATACGGCTCCCCGGCGCCCTCCAGCGCCCTTATGCACCCCTCGGAAAGCCTTTTGCTTCCCTCCCCGGCGCAGCCTGCGCACAGCAGACCTCCGTCATGCAGTGAAAAGTATTCGCCCCGTCCCGGGCAGCGCACGCAGCCCATGACCGACGGATAAATGCCCTGACAGGAAAGAAAATCCTGCAAAAACGCATCGGTCACCGCCATAAACGGAACCCGGTCATTATATGCAAGCTCCGAAAGCAGCATAACCAAGGCGTCAAACATGGTCTCATCGGGCTGATCCGTAGCGGCGGCCTCCGCCATTTCGCAGGCCAGGGAAGCACACCATAAGCGCTCTATGCTCTCTCGGATAGGATAATATGTATCAAGGGAGGTATAGCCCGTAACGACATATCTTGTGCCGTTTACGGTAAGCACATACTCTCCCAGCGCAAACAGCTCGGCTCCGGAGCGGAGCTTGGAATTCTGCTTTTTGATCCCTCTGACCGAGGCGCTTATTCTGCCCTGCTCTCTGGAATACAATGTCAGCATCCTGTCGGCTTCCTTATAGTCGGCATATCTTAACACCACGGCATTACATTTTATCTGTTTCATAAGCCTTTATTTATGTCTTTATTATCTTCTGTCTTTTTTTCTGTCCCTTATTACCGAATACATATTCAGATATACCGGATCTCCCGTTTTGAGAAACAGTCTCCACAGCTCGTCAAGGCATCCTTCATCCTTCATTACAGCACCCTGTCCGGAGGCGGAATCTTATTGTTTTTGCGGCTCCGGGCATCCTTTCCCTGAGCATAGCATGATACAAACGGCAAATATTATACCCTTCAAATTTTGCTAATTGTCTTTGCCGCCTCAATCGTCGGTATAGCCAAGCTGTTTAAGACTCTGCTCCGTATTGCGCCAGTCCTCCTGCACCTTGACAAACAGCTCCAGGTATACTCCGGTATCCAGCACACGCTCCAGCTCCTCCCTTGCTCCGGTGCCTATCTGCCGCAGCATGGCTCCGCCCTTGCCGATAATTATCCCCTTATGACTTTTTCTCTCGCAGAAAATGTCCGCCAGAATATACAGCTTTCCGTTATCCCGCTGGCGCATCTGCACGATATTTACTCCTACGCCGTGCGGAACCTCGTCCTTGAGCAGCTCCAGCATTCTCTCCCGTATTATCTCCTGAGCCAGAAAGCGCTCGGGATAATCGCACACCATATCCGGCGGGAAAAACGGCTCTCCTTCCGGCAGAACCCCCAGCAGCGCCTCCAGAAGAGCGTCCACTCCCTCGCCGGTTACGGCGGAAATCCCGATAATACCGGCCAGAAAATCATACTGCCTCAGCTTCTGCTCTGTCCGGGCAAGCAGCTCCGGGCTCGCAGCGTCCATTTTGTTTATCACTGCAAAGCACGGACAGTCGGTGGCTCTGAGATTTTCCAGCATCGCCGCATCGGTAGGCCCGAAAAAATCGTCCGCCGTTACCATGGCAACAATGGCGTCGCAGCCGTCCTGCGCCTGCCTCTGGGAACGCATCATATACTGCCCCAGCTTATTCTGCGGCTTGTGTATCCCCGGAGTGTCCAGAAAAACCATCTGACAGTCCTCTCCGTTATAAATTGCCCTTATACAGTTGCGCGTCGTCTGGCTCTTAGGCGAGACTATGGCGATTTTCTGACCGATTATCCTGTTAAGCAGCGTGGATTTGCCCACATTGGGACGCCCCACTATTGCAATAAAGCCTGATTTATAGCTCATTATATTCTCAGCTCCTCAATTTCCACCCGCGGCAGCATTGCCGTATAGTCCGCCTGCGAAAGCAGGCTTGTCCCCTCGCTCAGAACGCACGCCGTACCTGCCGCAACACCGAAGGCAAAGCATTCGCGCAGGTATTTGCCCTCGCACAGGCCCTTGCAGATGCCTGCCACCACGGAATCGCCCGCGCCTACGGTGGAGCGCACCCGCACCTTTACGGGCGGTGCGTAGTAGGACTCCGCACCGTTTGTTATAAGCGCGCCCTCGCCCCCGAGAGAGACGCAGACTATGGCCACTCCCCTGTCGATAATGTCAAGGGCCACCCGCAGGCATTCCTCTTTGGTCTCAAGCGGTCTGCCGGCATAAAGCTCCAGTTCGTACTTATTGGGCTTTACCATATACGGTTTGGCCTCCAGCCCCCGTGCAAAGCTCTCGCCGGAGCAGTCCAGCACGCATCTGCAGGGTGCCGAGGCTATCAGATCGCGGTAAAAGGTGTCTTCGCAGCCCACCGGCAGGCTTCCTGACAGAGTGATAAGCTCATTTCCCGTACTGTTTGCGCGAAACAGCTCCAAAAACTCCTGCTTTTTTTCATCCGTAATAAGCCCGCCCGATTCGTTAAGCTCCGTCATTGTATTATCCGATATATCAATCAGCTTTATGTTTGTGCGTATTGCACCGCCGGAATATACAAAGGAATGCTCCACCTGCTCCTTTTCCAGCATATCGGTAAGCAGCTTGCCGTTTTCCCGGAAATTATACCCGATAAGCCGGGACCGGACTCCGAGACGGTTAAGCACCACTGCGACATTAACTCCCTTGCCGGACACGTCGCTCCTGGTATCCACTATTTTATTGTACTGACCCAGCTTGACTCCGTCCACGGTTATGGTCTTGTCTATGCACGGTTTTAAGCATACGGCTGTAATCATATCTGCACAATCCTTTCACAGTTGTTCAGGACGGAAAAACCGCCTTTATATATTATATCTTTTATTTGCCTTTTACAATCACATAACAGACATACCGGAAACAAACGCCACCGCCATGGCAAACATCGCCGCGACAGATAGCCCAAGCAGCACGCCTCCGGCAATTTTATGATTTTTGGCAAAAACGGCCAGCAGCATATATACCGGGAACAGCGCCGCGAAATACCTCACTCCGCTGAGCAGCCACGCGGGCGATGCTCCGAAAACGATGTAGACCATCATGTATGCAAGATAACAGGGCCGCATTTTATTGCCGCCTACCAGATACAGCGCTATTGTGCCCACCATCACCAGAAATTCCGGCAGCCACATAACAAGCACGCTGTTTATGTTGTCATAAAAGATAACCCGCACGCCTATATCGGCGATATTCGAGGCAAAAAAGGTAAAATGCTGTCCCCAGTGCTTCTGGTATTCCATAAACTGCAAAGGGTTCCCGTAAATAAAATAGTTTATACCCAGATATGCCAGCGTCCCCGCAGTGATAATAAATACCGGCGCAAGGCGCAGCAGCTTGCTCCCAAGCTTATGCTCCGAGTATGCCTGGCTGTCCAGCCATTGAACAAAAAACGGTATGGCAAGCAGGACTCCCAGACTTCTGGTAAAGGCCGCAAGCCCGCCCAGTATTCCGGCAGCTATATAGTTTTCCTTTCTGAGATACCAGAAAAACATCACGCACAGGCATAAAAACAGCGCCTCGGTATAGCATATTCCGAAAAACAGCGACGCCGGATTAAACAACAGAAACAGCAGCGCCCACACCGCGGTTTTCCTGTCATATTCCTGCTGTACAAGCCTGAAAAAGTAAAAGCAGCCCACGCACATTGCGATATTGGAGATGATACATCCGGAAGCAAAATAAAATGCGTTGGACGGCTCCGCCGCAAATATGCCGCTAAACCGCATCAGAAGCGGCAGCAGCGGAAAAAACACTATAAACAGATAGGAATCGCCCTGGGTTACCTGGGCTTCGGTCAGATACCAGTCCCGGGCAATATCGATATAATGCGGGCTGTCCCACCGGTTCCAGATGTTCATAAAGCTGTCGAAAAAACCGTATGACGGATATCCCTGATTAACACTTTGCGTAACGCGCACAATGTAGCAAAGATAATAAATAAGAAAACGGCTGGCAAGCACAAGAACGGAAATAATCAAAAATGTCTTCCAGAGCCCGGTTTCCTCCCTGCGGAACCCGTTGTCCGGAAAAAAACCGTTTATGCGCAGAAGCCTGCCCAGGCGGCCGGGAGAAACAACGCCGAACTTGGGTGCAAGCCACTGATAAAGCGCTCCGGCTGTAGCGGCAACAAACAGCAGCAATACCGCGATCTCTATAATAATCCTGAGTATATCGCCGTTTACCTCTATTCCGTAGCTTTTTAGTATTTGATCTACAGACAGTTTATCCAATTCTCCGTCCTCCGCCGCAGTATGTAATTATAATAACACACAAAACCCGTCTGTCAAGCAAAGAATTGTCACATATACGGACAATTGAGCATATACTTTCTCAAAAAAGCTGTATTTTCCGCTTGATAACACGGCATCGGCCCGTTAAAGGCCCTGTCATAAGCGGCATAAATAAGCAATAAGGAATGAGGAATGTTTATGAATAAGAATTGCGGCTGCAGCACCGTCCGGCCGGTATCGGTAATAAACGACTGCCCGGATATATCCGGCAGTATATGCATCCTTGCCCGTCAAATCTTTGACTGTGTAAAGGAAACTCTTGACGCCGCAGCCTGTACGGTTACGGTTCTGCATCCCGAGGCGGCGCCGCTTTCGCTGCTGACCGCCCATTCGGTATCCCAGCAGGCCCGTATGCTTGATGTGCAGTCTCAGCACTATGACAGCAGACTGCGTCTGGTAAGTGCGGATATTGTTTTTGACGGAATATGCAGCTATACCGCAAGCAATACAGTGACCTATTCCGGACAGTGCATTATAACCGTGCCCTATCAGGCGCTTATGAAATACCCCGACGCCTCGGTAATAAAACCCGACCTGACCGCCATAGGCTATGCGGAAATAATAAAAAGCGCCTATCTTGCCGACGACAGCTTCAGCTGCCTGTGCGACGGCGCTGTTGTAGCGGCGCTTTGCTCCTATGCTCCGTTCTATGTTCCGCTTTCGGCGCGGCTTTGCCCAGTAAACTCAACCTGCCGGATGCCGCAGGAAGAGCAGGAGCAGTCACTTTTCCCACAGGCCCGCTAAACGCTGTGCGCATTCTTCCGCATCTGCATTGTCAAGCACTATATCCGCGCACTCCGTATATATCGGCAATCTGCGTTCATACAGCCGCCGCACGGCGGCTTCATCCGTAAAAAGGGGACGGGAAGCGCGGTCCGCCGTTGCCAGAATGTCCTCCACCGGGCGGCGGATAAACACTATCCGTCCGCTCTTGGCAAGCACCGCGAGGTTTGCGGGGTTGAGCACAACTCCGCCTCCGGTGGCAATGACCGCGCCTTCCAGCTTTGCAGCCTCCGCGCACGCCTGCTCTTCCAGGGCACGGAAATGCTTCTCGCCGTCGCGTGCAAATATTTCGCTTATGCTTTTCCCCGCTTTTTTTACGATTATTTCGTCGGTATCCGCAAATGCCGCACCCGCAAGCTCGGCAGCGCGCCTGCCCACCGTGCTCTTACCGCAGCCCGACATACCGATAAGTATCAGGTTATTCATGCTTCACCGTCCGGCTTTGACAGCCGTCTCCGTATATTTCCCGCGCGTTTTCCGGCAGCGTAACGACATGGCCGTCCGCGTCTATTTCTGCGCCGCCTTATATGCGCCCAGTATCTCCATGTACTCCGCGTGCTCGGCGGCGGTGTTTAATGCTCTTACCGTGTTTGCATCAAAAATATCGGCCTGAATGTCAATATAGAAATAGTATTCCCAGGTCTTTTTGTATATCGGACGGGACTCTATCTTGACCATATTGAGCCCGGCGTCGGAAAAAATGTTAAGCATGGAGGCCAGAGAACCGCTGACATGGGGCAGCGACATATACAGGCTTATTTTGTCCGCACCGCGCTCGCATTCGGGCTTGTCCGACACAACGATAAAACGCGTATAATTGTTGCTGTTAAAGTTGATGCCGCGCTCCAGAATATCCAGGCCGTACAGCTCCGCCGCCTTGCACGAAGCAATTGCGGCCACGCTTTTATCTCCTGCCTGCGCCACCTGTCTGGCGCTCACCGCAGTATTCACTGTGGCTTCCCTTTCCCAGTGCGGATGGGCGGCAAGGAATTCCCTGCTCTGCATAAGCCCTTCGCTGTGCGATATCACCTTTTTGATATCGCTCAGCTTGCTGCCCTTTACGGCAACAAGGCAATGCTCCACATGGACTATCTGCTCCCCCACTATGTATGCGCCGTATTTTCTCAGCAGATCATACACCTCGGAAATACCTCCGGTAGAGCTGTTTTCAATGGGCAGCACGCCGTAATCCACCTTGCTGCCTATGGCCTTGAAGACTTCCTCAAAGCCGTTAAAGCCTTCGGACTGCAAGCCCGGAAACAGCTTTTCGACCGCCTCGTGGGCGTAAGAGCCGGGTATGCCGGAATATCCTATTATGCCCGCCGGAAGCCTGTCGCAGCGCACCAGAGAATCGGTAAACTCTTTTGCGTACCCCGGCTTTCCGTCATATACTATGGAGCGCTGATAGCTCTTGCTCACCCTTATCAGCTCATGCAGCACCCTCTCAAGTCCCGGCTTGAGCGTTTCGTCCTTAAGCTGCGCTTCTCTGGCGGCGATGAGCTTGTTCTCCCGGTCGATATCGTCTATGGGAAGATTAAGCTGCAGCTTCTCTCTGCCTATTTCTCCGGCCACCTTCATTCTGCGCTCATAGAGTTCCACAAGCTGGGAATCTATCTGATCGATCTGTTGCCTTGCACTCTGAATATCCATTTTACAATCTCCTTATAACGCATTGTCCCTATAAAACCGTCTGATTCTTATCCGACAGTATAAGATCGTATATCGCCAGTGCGGCGCAGGCCTCCACAACCGGTACGGCTCTGAGGGCTATGCACGGGTCATGCCGCCCCTTTATGTTCAGTACGGTGTCCTGCATCTTTTCCATATCCACGCTTTTCTGAGGCTGGAATATGGAGGGCGTAGGCCGCATCTTAACGGTAAAAATTATCGGCATCCCGTTTGTAAGCCCGCCGTTTATCCCGCCCGCGTTATTGGTAAGGGCAACTATTCTGCCCTCGCGCACCGCCAGCGGATCGTTAAACCCGCTGCCAAAGGCCGACGGCGCGTCATCGGCTCCGCCGAAGGATACGCCCTTTACTCCGGGCACGCTGAACAGCAGATGAGCAAGACAGCTCTCCACGGAGTCGAAAAACGGCTCTCCCAGCCCTACCGGTAGTCCGCATACAGCGCATTCTATCTGGCCGCCTACGGAATCCCCGCGCTCCAGTGCATCTTTTATCTGCTGCAGAATAGACTGAGCCGTATCTGTGCAAAGCGACGGGCTCTGCGGATCGTAGCGTTCCGCCTCCGCATTTCCCACTCTGATAAGATGCGCGCCGGTTTTTATGCCGTGTTTCTCAAGCTCCCTGCGCACTATGCTGCCTGCAGCCACCAGTACCGCTGTAAGCCGTCCGGAAAAATGCCCGCCGCCGCTAAAATCGTTATAGCCGTGATATTTGACGCCTGCCGGGTAATCGCTGTGCGAAGGCCTCGGCGTAACGGCAAACTGGGAATAATCCCCGCTCCTTGTATTGCGGTTGCGTATGGTAAAAGCCAGCGGAGCGCCGTTTGTACGGCCGTTTGTGACGCCGCTGAGTATCTCTACGGCATCCGCCTCACTGCGCGGTGTGGACAGCTTGCTGCCCGGCGCCCGGCGTGCCATCTGCGCGGCAATGTATTGCTCGTCCACCTCCGTACCCGCCCTGATTCCGTCCAGTACGCCGCCTATTGCGGCTCCGTGCGACTCACCGAATACGGTCAGTTTAAGCATATTACCCCATGTTGCGCTCATGGATTTTTCCTCCGAGTTTTTTATAATCGTCCCAGAAAGCCGGATAGGACTTCCTGACGCATTCCGCACCTTTTACCGTTACTTCG
>JAQXIQ010000111.1 GCA_029007865.1 Bacillota bacterium | reverse complement strand
GTCAGCCGAACGATGTTTGCCCTTGCGGGCAAGTGATGTCGGCTTCGCCTAATGATGTAGCCTTCGGCTGTGATGTTGTGCCTTCGGCACAGTGGGCAAACATCACATCACTGCGACCTTCGGGAGCAACATCACTATGAGTGAAGCGAATAACATCACTTTTGCGCAAGCAAAAACATCATTCCTTTACCGCCCGAAAACAAAATGTCGTATAACACACTATACCTTGCAGAGCAAGGTCGTATGCAAAAGGGACGAGAAAATCTCGTCCCTTTTGACATTAATAAAACTACTTTACGGTAGGCACCGCTCGCGGTATCCGCTTTGTATTTTTTGTGTTTTGCCGCCTTGCTTAACGGCTGCCCAGGTCCACCTCGCGGCCGTTTTTAATCTTAAAGGCAATCTCTTCCCCGTCCTGGCGCTCCATAATAAACAGATCGCCCTCCACCGAATAGCCCGTAATGGGTCCTGCGGAATGACGCCACAGCTCCTTGCATTCGCTGTCCTTGACTATAACGCCCTTCTTGTGTATTATCAGCACGCATTTGCGGTCTTCTATATACATAAAGTCCACAAAGTCGCTGGGCAGAGGCATTAGAGTGTTTACCTGACGCTCGTTAAAGTCAAAGGCAATGGCAAAGCTGTCTCCGCCGATAAACATCAGTCCGTTTGCCAGTACCAGCACATGCGGGTCCGCAATGGAGGCGGTCAGCAGACCTATCCCGAAGTATTCTCCGGTTTCGGAGTCGGTGACGGCTATCATATTCCAGGCGTTTTCGCTGCCCCGCTTTTGTCCGGCATACATACTGCCCGCCTCGCAAAGCGCGAGCGCGTCGTCCAGAGCCTCATAGGACTCAAACTTCTCCACCTTTATATTTACTGTTCCGAAGGATAAAACCATTTTATTACACTCCGTTCTGGTATTGCGGCGCCGCCCGGGGCGCACCTTTATCACGGCCGGAAGGCCGCCCGTTCAGATATATAATACCCGTTTTTTGCGGTTATGTCAATACCGCTAGAATTTTGAGGTGTCTATGGAGTCAAGAAAGCTCATCGCGCTGCGTGCAATGCCGCTGAGCGCGCCCTCCTCCATGGGCAGCGGGAAGCCGGCCGAGCGCACCAGTTCATTAAAGGTAAGGGTGCCGCTTTTGGACATAAGTGTCATATAGCGCTCCCAGGCTTCGCCGTAATCCTTCTGAGCCGCCTCCCAGAACATGAGCGCCACCGACTGGGCAAGACAGTAGTCGATGTAATAGAAGGGGTCCATGAATATATGCAGCTGACGCTGCCACCAGCCGCCGGTGCGGTAGTGCGGAATATCGGCCCAGTCCATATCGGGGCGGTATATCTTCTCCAGCTCCAGCCACAGCTCTCTGCGCTGGGGCGGCGTCATCCCGGGCTTTGTATAAACCAGCTCCTGGAAATGGTCCACCATGCAGCCGTAGGGCAGGAATTTAAGAGCCTCGGCCAGATGGGCATATATGAATTTATCCGTATCCTCGCCGAAAAACTCCTTCATATAGGGGTAGGTAAAGAACTCCATGCTCATGGAATGTATCTCGGCAATGTCCATGGTGATGTTTGTCTGCTCAAAATGCGGATAACGGCGCGCCGAGAGATAACCCTCAAGGGCGTGTCCGCACTCGTGGGTAAGCACCTCAATGTCTCCGGAGGTGCCGTTAAAATTGGCAAAGACAAAGGGGGCTTTGTAGTCGGGCAGCATCTCGCAGTAACCGCCGTTTGCCTTCCCGTCCTTGCTAAGCACGTCAAACAGGCCGTTTTCCGTCATAAAGGTAAAGAACTCGTCGGTCTTGCTGCCCATGGCGCGGTACATCTGCGCGCCCTTGCGGAAGATGACCTCCGGGCTGTCCTTGGGCGCGGCGTTGCCCGTTTTGCATATAAGGGTGCGGTCATAGGCGGTGGGCGCGCTTATGCCGTTGCGCTCGTGCTGGCGCCGCAAAAGCTCGTTGTTTACCGGCACTATATCCCGTACCACCTGCGCGCGGAAGGCGGCGACGTCCTTTTGGCCATAGCAGTTGCGCATTCTGCGGGCATAGCCCACCGGCACAAAATTGTCCTGTCCCAGCTTGTGCGCTATTTCCGTGCGCACCTTTACAAGGCGGTCGTATATCTCGTCAAGCTCATCGCAGTGCTTCTCTAAAAATCCGCCCTCCGCCTCAAAGGCCGCCTTTCGTACCGAGCGGTCCGGGCTTTCCTTGTAAGGCGTAAGCTGAGGCAGGGTAAGCTCCTTTGAGTCAAACGGGATGCGGGCGCCCGCCATGAGCTTTTGGTACTGCGTCTGCAGCTTGCTCTCCTGCGCCAGCTCCTCCATTATATCGGGGGAAAACGCCTGCGCCTTCAGCCCGGCATTTATAAAGAATACCGGCGAAATCTCCCTTTCCAGCTCGGCGCGCCACGGCGAGTCTGCAAGCGCGGCGTTTACGGCGCTGGCCAGCTCCTCATGGTGCGGCATATTCATGTTGTAATACTCATTCTCCGCGGCGTAAAACTCGTCGCGTGTGTTAATGGTGTAGCGTATATAGGCAAGGCAGAACATGGTATAAAGCCTGCTGCGGAAGTCCTCATACTGCTTGTACAGCCGCAAAACCTCCTGCGCGCTCTTTGCCGCGGCTATCTTTTCCGGCAGCGCAAGTATCTCCCGGTCAATGGGGCAAAGCTCCACACGCTTGTACTGATATTCATTGAATCCCATTTTTATTCCTCCGTTTTAATGCCGCAGGGGCGTTTTATCTCTTTGCCGTTGTCAAACGCGGCTTTTTGGTATAGAATAAGACGGTAAAATCACTCGGCATACCGGGCGCAGGCCGCGCCGCGATATGCGGAAGGACTTGTATGTTTGCATTTTTGCTTTCTGCGGCGGGGAAATACGCCGTCATCGCTGCGGTGAGCGCCACCGTCGGGCTCGGGATAGGAGCCGTCATATCGGTGCTCAGGATGCGCAGGAAAAAATAATTTCATCCGGCGCTGCAGATGCGCAAATACGGGATAATCAGCCGTTCCCCTCCGGAGACGGCTGCGCTTTGTCCGTCTTGCGCTTGTACAGCCTGCGGTTGTGCAGCAGCCACTGCTTTTCCGAAAAACCGCCCTCCTCCACATCGGCCAGAGCCTTGCGGAAGTCATACATGCGCGCATCTATTATGTCCAGATAGTGCAGCAGCTCGGCCTCCGGGAACATGGGACGGCGGGGAGAGCCGTATTCCGGCTCGTAGTGGTGCGCCGTTATCATGTGCTGCAGCAGCGCCACCTTTTCCGGGTCGGCGCCCAGCTCCTGTCCTACGCTGCCTATAAGCAGCGTGCACTGTATAATATGCCCCAGCAGCAGCCCGTCCCGGGTGTAATCGCTTACCAGTCCCAGCTCATTGCTGCCCAGCTCGTCAATTTTTTCAATATCGTGCAGTATTACTCCGGCATAAACCCAGTCTGTGTCAAGGTCGGTGTATACGGAGCAGAGGGCTTCCCCTGCGCGCAGCATGGTAAGAGTGTGATAAAGCAGCCCGGAGCGCACCGAGTGGTGGTTTGCCATGGCTGCGGGCCAGTATATAAGCCGCTGGGCGTACCGGTCCAGTACGGTCTTTACAATACCGGAGAGGTCGCTGTCGGTAATTCTGTCCGCATAAGCGCGCACCGCCTTTAGCATATCCTCGCCGCTCTGTGGCGCGCTGGGGACAAAGTCCTCTATCCTTGCCGGGTCGTCGCCTGTTGCGAGGCGTATTTTTTCCACCCGGAGCTGCAGTACGTTCTGCCAGACCGTGACCGTGCCGCGCACCTTTACCAGTCTGCCGGGCTCTATGCGGGACAAAGCGTCATAATAATCCCATATCTTGGCGTTTATAGAGCTGTTTTCGTCCGCAAGGGTAAGGTCGACATAGTTCTTGCCGGTGGAGCCCGTCCTGACCGAAATGCTCTTTACAAGCAGAAAGCCCTCAAAGGCGTCGCCGTTTACCAGTGATGCAACTTTTTTTTGTTCGTAAGCCATATTTATACCTGTTGAAGATAATTCCTTTCTTTGGGTTCTGCGCCGCAAATGCGCAGACGCTGTTTTTTATTGCCTTTATCATTATATCACACTGTTGCGAATATTTCCACCGCAAAAACAAAGAATTATATAATAACGGTTTCGCGGGCGGCATACCGTGACGCTGCCCGCATCATAAAGGAGGTGTACTCAAGTGAAAAGCAGGAAGGACAGAAAGGCTCAGCAGGAAGTAAAGGAAAAAACGCAGCAGGTGACTGCGGCATACCGGAACAACGCGCGCGGGCGCACCGACATTCTGGGCTCCTATACCGGCGTGCCCGGTGACAATGCCGACACTCAGCCGGTGCAGGATGCCGACGACCTTTAAGCAGTAAGGGCTGTGCGCCCCGGTGCCGGATAACGACACCGGGGCGCAGTTTTTCGGGCAGTTTTTCGAGCAGTTTTTCGAGCAGTTTTTCAGGCAGTTTTTCGAGCAGTTTTTCGAGCAGTTTTCCGAGCAGTTTTCCGAGCAGTTTTCCGAGCAGTTTTCCGAGCAGTTTTTCGGACAGTTTTTTAAGCATTTTTTATGCTGTTTTTTGCGCGTTTTTTTAAGCATTTTTGCGCAGTTTTTAAGCGTTTTTTAGCGTTTTTTGAGATGTTTTTAAGGGTTTTTTGAGCTGTTTTTAAGGGCTTTTATGCTTTTTTCAAGCGGTTTTGCGCTCCAAAGTTTGCCCCGGCGCCTGCTCTATGCGCCGGGAATGCCCGCGAAAGGGCCCCGGAGCAACGCAAAATCAGCATACCGACATACGGTTTTTGGATTGTACTTTTGGCTTGTTATATGATATAATCAAAAAAATAATAAGAAAACTTAAAAATATCCATATATCTTTACGGAGGAAAGGCATGAAAAGGACGGTGCTTATCACCGGCGGCGCCGGGGGCATAGGCTCTGCCTGCGCCCGGAGGCTTAGCGCAGATTATAATATAATACTTGCCTATAACCAAAACAAAGCCGGAGCCGAGAGGCTGTGCCGCGAGCTGGCGGACGCGTGCCAGATAATCCCCGCCTGCGGGGACATAACCGACAGCGGGTTTGTGCGGAGCCTGTTTTCCGTCCGGGTGGACGCGGTGGTGAACAATGCGGGCATAAGCTGCTTTTCCCTGGCGCAGGACATGACGGACGAGCTGCTGGAGCAGGTATTGGCAGTCGACCTGAAGTCCTGCTGCTATGTCTGCAGGGAGGCAATGAAAAAGATGAGCGCACGCGGCGGCTCAATAGTAAACATATCCTCCATGTGGGGACAGGTCGGAGCGGCGGGCGAAAGCGCTTATTCCGCCGCAAAGGCGGGAGTTATAGGCCTTACCAAGGCGCTTGCCAAGGAGGGCGGGCCCATGGGAATACGGGTCAACTGTATATGCCCCGGCATGATAGACACCCCCATGAACGATTCGCTCTCCGATCCCGACAGGGAGAGAATGAGGCAGGCTACTCCGCTGGGGCGCATCGGCAGACCCGAGGATGTGGCCGGGGCGGCGGCGTTTTTGCTGGGCGACGAGGCATCGTTTATCACGGGACAGATACTTGGAGTAAACGGCGGACTGGTCATATAATATCCGGCCCGACATATAAATAATAAGAACCGAAAGATGAGGTTGAATTATGGAACATGACAATAACGGGACAGTAAAACCTACATTCCTTACTGTGGAGCAGCTGCACGAGCCGCTGGGCGTAGGGGGAAGACCGCGCTTTTCCTATAAGGTTGAGGACGCGGCAAACGGCGCGGTGCAGGAGAGTGTGCGCATAAGGGTATACAGCTCGCGTGAGCTGCTTGAGGCAGGGGACGCCGATATGTGGGACTGCACCATGGAAACCAACGGCATGAGCATGATAGAGTACGACGGTGCGACCCTGGAGGATGTGTACAGGTATTTCTGGACGGTCGAGATACGGGACAGCCTGGGCAACACCGGCATAAGCCAAGCGGCAAGCTTTGTTACCGGAATTATTGACGGCGGCTGGAAGGCCGGGTTTATGGGGCCGGAAGCGTTCAGCTATGCGCAGAACAGAGCGGTTTACTGCCGCGCCGACTTCAGGGTGCGGGCAGGGCTGAAAAACGCATACGCACTTGTGTGCGGACTGGGCTATCATGTTTTCAGCATTAACGGCAGGAAACAGGGAGACGCGGTTTTGGAGCCGGGATTTACTACCTTTGATAAAAGAGTGCAGTATGTAATGCACGATATAAGCGCAGCCCTGAATGAGGGGGTAAATACGCTGGGAGTGGTGCTGGGCGAGGGTTGGTACAACAACAGGCACGAGGTTTTTGATCGTTTTGAATTCCTGAAGCCGCTTTCGTGGCTGGGGCTGCCCAAGGTGTCGTATCAGATATATCTGCGGTATGAGGACGGCTCCCAGGAGGTGCTCCTGTCCGGTCCGGACAGCGGACTGACGGTGGGCAGCGGCCCGATAGTGTACAATAATGTTTTCAACGGCGAGCATTATGACGCAAGACTGGAGAGAGCATGGGACATGCCGGGCGGAGGAGAGGGCTTTAAGCCGGCAATAGAAGTGGATGCTCCCTGCAGCATAATTGAGGCGGAGCTGGCGGAGCCCATAAAGGTAGTGCGGACGATCATGCCGGTGAGCGTATCCTGCCCTGCAGAGGGGGTTTGTGTCTATGACTTCGGACAGAACTTTGCAGGCTGGGTCAGGATAGAGACCGACGCCGCATGCGGGACACGGATAGACCTGAGGTTTGCCGAGATGCTCTATCCGGACGGCACGGTAAATCAGGAAAACCTGCGTTGGGCAAAGAATAACGATGTTTATATCTGCCGCGGAGGCCAGCAGAGCTGGGAGCCGTCCTTTACATACCACGGCTTCCGCTATGTGCAGCTGGAGGGCTGCGGACCGGAAAGCATAAAGCTGACCGGCTGCGTGGTGCGTTCCGCATTGCCAAGAGGCGGCGATTTCCATTGCTCCGACGAGCTGCTGAACAAAATACAGCGCTGTGTGGTGTGGACGGAGGAGAGCAACCTGCACTCCGTGCCCACCGACTGCCCGCAGCGCGACGAGCGTCAGGGCTGGGTCAATGACTGCACCGTGCGCATCGAGGAACTGATATATAATTTTTCCGCAGGCGCTTTTTTGCGCAAATGGATGAAAGACCTGGCAGATACCCAGGACGAGGACGGCTCCATAAAGGATGTGGCGCCCAGGGTTTTCGGTGCGGATAAGGCCGACCCGCTCTCCAGCGTGTTCCTGTTTGTGCCGTGGTTCAACTATATGTTCGGCGGAGATATAAAAATTATCGGCGATTATTACGAGGCGCTCAAGGCGTGGGAGCAGTACCTGATATCCCGGTCGCATTTCGGGATCATGGATTATTACAACTATGGCGACTGGGCGGGCCCTGTGGACGGCGGCGTCGGCGGCGCGGAGGCCAACAGCGCATTGTCCGCCATCACTCCCGGACAGTTTGTGGCAACGGTATTTTTCTATGAGAACGCACGGCTGCTTGCGCGCATGGCACGGCTGCTGGACAAACCGGATGAAGCGGAAAAGTATTCGCAGCTTGCCGATTACATAAGGGTAAGCATCAACAGGGAATACTTCAATCCGGAAACCGCGCAGTACGCGCTGGGCTCTCAGGCCTCCAATCTGCTGGCGCTGCACTTTGACATAGTGCCGGAGGAAAAGAGACAGGCGGTGCTTGCAAACCTTGTTGAGGATATAAAGGCGCACGACTATCATCTGACTACCGGCAATATAGCCACAAAATATCTCTTTGAGGTGCTGAGCGACAACGGACTTTGCGACGTGGCATACGCCATAGCCACCAAGGAGGATTACCCGAGCTGGGGCTATATGTTCTCAAAGGGCGCAACAACTATCTGGGAACGCTGGGAGCTGGGCACTACAAGCGCCATGAACTCGCACAATCACCCGATGTACGGCACGATAAGCACCTGGTTTTACAAGCATCTTGCCGGAATCAGGCCGTTAAGTCCGGCCTTTGAGCGGGTGCTTATAGCGCCGAAGCCCGCACAGAAGCTGGAACATGCCTCTGCATGGGTGGAGACCCCCAGAGGGCGGGTAAGCAGCGCCTGGAGGAGGACGGAATCCGGACTGCACATGAGCATTGCGCTGCCCCTTGGGACAACGGCGGAGATAGTGCTGCCCGAAGGATTCAAGCCGGACGGCGACTCCTGCGGCGGGCTTAGAGCGGAGGACGGCAGAATAACGGTATGCTCCGGCAGATATGAACTGGAGCTGACAGCGGAATAAAGGCGCAGAATTACGCGCCGCAAACACGGTAAAACAGGTTATGCCGTGCCTGCGGCGCGGTTTTTGCAAATATTGTACGGAGGATAAACCATGAGAAGAAGTGACCGTGAGGTATGCGGGGCGTCTGAAATAGCAGAAATACTTTCGCGCTGTGACAGTCTGGCGCTGGCAATGAACGATGACGGGTACCCTTATGTGATACCCATGAGCTTTGGTTTTAAGACGGAGGGAGAAAAGTTTACGCTGTTCCTGCACTGCGCGACGGAGGGGAAAAAGCTGGAGCTTATCAGAAAGGATGACAGGGTGGCTTTTGAGGCGGATTGCTCGCACAGGCTTATTATCAACCGGGAGGGCGGACACTGTACCACCGAGTATGAATCGGCTGCGGGCAGGGGCAGAGCGTATTTTGCGCAGGGAAGCCTGAAGGAGGAGGGACTGAACATCCTCATGAGACACTATGCCGGGACGGATTTTGTCTTTAATACCGCAGCGGTGCCCAGGACGGAGGTCATCTGCATTGATGTGGAAACAATAACGGGAAAGCGGCGGATTAAAAAATAAAGCCCGCTGCGGCTGACGGTTAAGAATGTTTCGGCTTTGTGAAATATATGTGCGCGGCGCCCGATTTGGCTTGCATACCGGCATAAACTGAAGTAATATTATTTTGAGGAATACTTCCGCTGCGGCTGACGGAAGGAATAATTTCCGCTTTTGCGGAGACGGGTTTTCGGGGATGAAGGATACAAAGGAAGGGACAGCAAATATTGTAAGGAGAGACGGCAATGAAAAAACTCAGAATCAAGAACTTTATAGTGCTTACGCTTGCCGGAATAATAAACGCGGTGGGTGTAACGCTGTTTCTGGCTCCGGTCAACCTGTTTGACAGCGGCATTTCCGGTACGGCGTTTCTGCTGGATATGATAACCCCTCCGTATCTGGTACTGGGCATGTTTCTGGTGGTGCTGAATATCCCGCTTTTTATAATAGGCTTTAAGAAGCTGGGACTGGAATTTATAGTTTATTCAATATACGCCATTATAATCTATTCGGCGTTTGCATTGCTGCTGCGCAATATTCTGCCCATTGATTTTTCACAGGGCTCTCCCTTTACGGGCAACGACCTGCTGCTCTCGGCGCTTTTCGGCGGTATGCTCTCTGGAGTGGGCAGCGGGCTGGTTATCAAATCCGGCGGCGCCATAGACGGAGTGGAGGCCATGTCCGTGCTTTTCGCAAAGAAGCTGGGCTTATCCGTAGGCGGCTTTATAATGATTTATAACGTTATTTTATACACCGTTTCGGCGTTTGTATTCGGGAGCTGGCATATACCGCTGTACTCGGTGGTGGCCTATGCCGTAGGAGTCAAGGTGATAGATTTTGTCGTCGAGGGCGTGGATATGGCCAAGTCGGTGTTTATCATCACCGCGAGGGATTCGGCTCTGCCCGGCATACTGTCGGAAAGACTGCATATCGGGGTTACAGTCATGGAGGCAAAGGGCGCCTATACCGAAGAATCCAGAATACTTGTTTACTGCGTGGTTAACAAGTTTGAAATACAGAAGATAAAGAATATAATAAAGGAGGAGGACCCGTCCGCGTTTATGAGCATAGGGGAGATAAACGAGACGGTGGGCGGCACGGTGAATGCGCCCAGGTGGCTGGGCGGAAGGAAATAAAGACCTTCAGGCAGGGAATATATGCGGGCGGAGACGGGAACCGGGGTGCGGACTACGGCAAAGGCACCGGTATTATCCCGGATCCGCTTTTTGCTTTTCTTTTCTCCGTTATATCCGGCTTTTGCGACTAAAACGGGCCGATGCGGCAAAAAGTGCACTAAACAGGTTTGTATTGTGCATTGGATTAATGTGCCGGTGAGGTTATAATACCACAAAGACCGGGACGGTCGTAATGGGAACTGCCCGGAATACAAGCTTGGGCGGCATAAAGCATGCCGCAGGAGGGAAATATGGATAACAGCAAATGTCATAACGCCAAAAAGGCAGATTATCTGTGCGGCGCAGACCAGTTCGGGCGGGCTTTTATGCCGGTGGCCGGGACAAATGACAAGCAGGTGGGAATGTTTTATTTTCTGTGGCATGCGTCGGACGAAAAGATGACGGGTACATATAACATTGCGCAGCTGCTTGCGGAGCATCCCGATGACCTGTGGAATATTCAGGGTACGGATTTGAGCCCCATAAACAGGTTTTATTACTGGGACGAGCCGCTGTTCGGCTATTACCGCAGTACCGACAGATGGGTCATAGCCAAGCATATCGAGATGCTGACCCTGGCAGGGGTGGATTTCCTTTATCTGGACGCCACGAATGCAATTCCGTATTTTGAAAGCTGCCGTGAGCTGTTTGCAATTCTCAACGATTTTTGCGACGCCGGAAAGAAGGCGCCCAAGGTGGCCTTTTATACCAATTCGCATTCCATAGCCACCGTAACATCCATTTATAACGTACTCTATACCGACCCCCAGTATGACCGCTTATGGTACCGTCCTGACGGAGTGCATCCCATGATAATAGGAAACTGTACCGTAGAGAGCGACCTGGCCGAGGCGGCTCTGCGCAGTGACGGCGGCTACCGCCCCGAGCCGCTTGCAAAGGAGATAGAGGAATTTTTTGATATCAGGCAGTCGCAGTGGCCCAATGAGGCGTATAAGCCCGAGGGCTTCCCGTGGATGGAGTGGATATATCCCCAGCCGGTGCACAGCGGAGTTATGAATGTTTCCCTGGCTCAGCATCCGCAGCTGCCCTTCAGCGATTCCATAAAGGACCGCAGCCGCAATATGGGCAGGGGCTATGACTTTAAGAACAAAAAGAATGTGGCGCAGGACGCGCGCAGGGGTACAAACGCGCAGAGCCAGTGGGACACGGTGCTTGCGCATAAGGACGAAGTCCACACCGTTACGGTGACGGGTTGGAACGAATGGATCGCAATCAAGCTGATACTGGAGGGCAGGGTATTTTTTGTGGATACCGCGACAGAGGAGTTCAGCCGGGATATAGAGCCGCCCAGAAACGGAGGCTATGAGGACGCATTTTATCTGCAGCTGTGCGACAACATAAGGCGCTTTAAGGGCCTTGAGGGGGAGATAGCCCGTCCGGC
>JAQXIQ010000110.1 GCA_029007865.1 Bacillota bacterium | reverse complement strand
CATAGGTGTAGCTTGTTGTGCCCGTCGTATCGGTAAAGGAGAGCAGCCGCCCCGTAGAGGCTTCATAGACATACTGCGTCACATTGCCCCTCTCGTCGGTGCTTGAGGTCATAAAGCGCCCGTCTTCCGAATACTCCGCAGAGGAGGAAATGCTTTCGGGATGCCTGTAAGCGATATTTTCCAGCTCCCAGGTGTTATTGTTTGTAAGCACGCCTCCCGGGATAGCCATAAGCATTCTTACGCCCTGATAGGAGGACGGCACCAGCACCAGAGTAGAGTGCAGCTTGGACTTGATCTCCGAAACGCCGCCGGTGCAGTTGATACTGAAGAGCTGACCGTCCTGCCCCGTGCCTGCTTCGGTTATCTTGTCGGCAAAGGAATAGTTAGGCATGGGCACGGATACGCCGGTATAGCTCAGCACCTTGCCGTCCGCCGCGGTAATATACCAGTAATCGCCGCATTTTTCCAGCGTAAAGAGCTGCTCCTGCTTGCCGGTATACGGACGCACATCCCCGATGCCGCGGGAATCAAGGAACATATCCGTGCCGCCGCGGTGGCGTATCAGGTAGGTTATTCCCTCCGCCGGGCCCGAAGCCGCCGGGAAAACGGTTGTATAAGTGCTTGTTCCGGTGCAGTTGCCGTAGCTGTCATAGGAATAACCGCTCCTGATTCCCGAGGGCAGCGTGCTGCCCGTGAGCAGATTAGCCGTATTGTAGGCGTAGGTCGTGGTCTGACCGTTTATATCCGTATAGCTTGTGACATTGCCCTTGCTGTCGGTCTCCGTGCTCTGCGCGTTTTTGCCGTCATTCAGCCCGGAAACAAAACCGTTGGCGTCATAGGTGTAATCGTTCTTTGCGCCGGACACCATCTGCACTCCGCAGAAATCCACCCTGCCAAGCTGGTTGGAATATTCCAGGGTAACGGTAACCGAAACCGGAGTTTTGCCGTCGGCGGCGGTACTAAAGCTGACGCTTGCGTACTGCCAGCCCGAAACCGCGGTATTATATGCGCATGCAAAATCCTGCGAGCTTGTGCCGTCGGAATAGTTCACCCGCGCCTTTATGCAGAAAGCCGACTCGGTGGTTTGCGTTACCGTAAACTTAGGCGTGGAGGACGCGGAATAGGTCGCCTTTTTTATCCTGGTAAACTGCGGAACGGCCTTTGCCGCCGACGCCCACGCGCTCAGGGTCAGAGTGTCCTCCCCGGTAAACGCCACCGTCTGCGAGGCAGTCCTTGAGCTGCCCACTGCCCCTGTGCCGTACGCTCCTATTACAGGCATCGCCAGATACGCGCTTATGCCGTTAAAGGTCCACGCGCCGCATGCGCCGTAATCGAAGCAGGCGCCGCCTATCATGCTGTAGGTGCTTGCGCTTGCCCCCTCCTCAAACTGCACGCAGTCAAAGGACACACTGCCCGAAAGGTTGTACACGCCGTAGTAAACGGTGTAGTTTTCGTAAGCGGACGAGGCCTCCGGCGTAACGGTAAAGCTGATGCGCGACCAGCCGTTTTCCTCTCCGGCAAGCTCGGAAAGAGGAACTACGGTATAGTATGCCGCCGAGAATGTCTGGTTTGCGGGGCATACGCCTATTACCACGCCGCCGGTGCCCGCCGCATTGCTCTGCGCCTTGACATAGACCGACGCGGTATAGCTGCGCTGTCCGTTATATGTGCGGTATCTGGATATACTCTGCTTGTAAAGGGATAACCCGCCGTCGGCGCTTACCCGGCTGATACCACCGCTGTACTGCCCCTGCAGCTTATCGGAGGGATTGAGCGCAAACACCGCGCTGCCCGTTTCGTCCATCGTGGTAACTCCGGTCATGCTCTCCATGCCGGGCTGGCCGATAAGGTTGTCCGTACCCCTTGAACCCGAAGCAACGGTTGTTATCCGGTTGTTTGCGGCGTTATACGCGCTGTAATCGGTGGTGCCGAACTCATAGCGCTGTGCCGAGATGAGTTCGTTATTCGCGGCAAAAGCGCTGTAACAGGACACCGTATGACCCCAATGGTTGAACTGATACACCGTTTTAATGTCATCCGAGGTCTCAAACAGTCCGTCTGTACCGGCGGAAAGAAACACGGTGGAAGCGTCGCTTCCGTAAGAAATGCGCATTTCCTGTCCCTGCTGGGTGCCCGCCGTTTCATAAACCCTGCTTACGCGCCTTGCGTTATTGGCGGTATATTCGTAGTTTACCGCATAGCCGCCCGGGTCCTGCGCCTTGATAAGCGGGTGAGCATTATCGCCGCCGGGATCCGTGGTCAGATAAGTGTACAGCGACTGCTTGCCGTCCGGATATGTCACGCATATAAGCCTGCCCGTACCGTCATAGGTATATGTCACCGCTTTGCCGTCCGGAGGAGTGACCGAGCTTACCCGTCCGTTGCTCAGCGCGATAATTATCTGCTCTCCCGCCCCGTCCGTAACCGTGACGGCACCGCCTGAATAGGCTACGGTGCTGTAATTGCCCAGCGCGTCCTGAACCTTAGCCAGCCTGCCCGAGGCATCAAAGGACATGGTGCCGCCGCTTCTGTCGGTAAGTATATACCGGTAAGTACCGCTTGAGTTTACGGTGAGCTTGTATCCCAGTCCGTCCTCGTCCCAAAGCGCGGTGCCGTCCGACACAAAATAGTGTGCCGTACCGTCGGCATCGGTATAGACATAGGGGTAATCCTGCGCTATGGCGGCATCCGTCACCGCCTTCACAGTCTGAGCGATGTTCATCCGCCAGCCCTTGCCGCAGTCAAGCGCGCTGTCCGCGGTGTCCGCGTCATAGCTGTTGTAAATATGGCTGACGCTTACCGGCAGACGGTTGCCAGAGGTCGAGGCGTCCGTATGAATAAATACCAGGTTTCCGGTATAGTCGTTTATTTTTCCCACTCCGGCGCGTCCCGCCGCCTGGGAATGGAAGCTCCAGTAATCCTCCAGGCCCTTGGCGTTCCTGTATTCCACCACTATGCAGGGAGCATAATCCGTAGTGGTGCGGTCGTTATAATATATGGCATGAGCCGTGGGCGAAGTGCCGCTTATGTTCTCGTTGACTAAGCGCAGCACAAAGCCGAAGTTTGAGCTGTTGCCCGAAGCGCAGGATGTCAGCTCGTCCGCCGCATACCACTCCTTGACCGCCGCGGTGACGTTCCACTGCATGGGTACGTCAAAATAAGTGCCTGACCCCGACGAGCGTTCCGAGCGCACATCGTACTGATAATCCAGGAACGCGCCGAAGGTGTCGTCCTTCTGCATATTCCAGGTAAGAGTATCTATATCCCACGAGCGGGTTACGCGCGCTATGCCCACGGCCTCCTCCTGAGCCGAGGAGCTGTTATAGCGTCCCTGCTTCTGCATAAGAGAAATATAGGCGTTTGTTACTATGTCGCTGCCGGACAGCTCCGGAAGGGATACGCCTATATAAGTCCTGCACCATTTGTAAGCGGAGGACTCATAGCCTACATACAGTATTTTTTTGTTTTTGCCCAGGTTGGTCATGGAGGCATAGTCGTCGCCGTTCTTGTTTCCGCTTGCAAGATACGCCGTTTCGATGCTGCCTTCTTCTGTTATGCGCTTGATAAATATTGCCGGATCCAGCGTTACCGGAAGCGCCGCGGAGCGCATATAACTCTTATCCGCAACCGCCGTAAGCCTGTACTTTCCGCCGCCCAGATTTTTAAGAGTGTAATGAGCATCATAGGAAATCTCACCGTTGGCGTCGGTCATATACGGAGCCGGTATGACAAAAACAGTCTCTCCCTGTGCCGAAACCAGCTCCACACAGCCATCCGCATTAAGAAGCATGGAAAGGCCGTTATTTACGCTGTATATAAAAGAATATTCGTATTTATTGCTGCGGCTGTTAATGATTATGTTTTCCTTAACGCCGTTATAGGCCATTACATATTCCACATCCGCCCCGGAAAAAACGCTCCCGAAGCTAACAGATGCGCCCGGGGTCTGCCCCAGCTCGCTCTTTTTGACATGTCCCAGCTTTTTGCCGCCGCGGTTGCTCACCTGCGCGCTGCCCCTGCTTTTTTGGGTGCTCTCCGCCTGCCAGGACACCGCATAGCCGTCAAACGTCAGCTGCGACGCTCCGTCCGCAGCTATATCGGCGGCAAAGGAGACCCCGAAAGCGCCGGCTCCGTTGTGCAGCCGTCCGTCGGTGCCCTGTTTCAGCTCCGGAACTATATCCTGCCATACTCCGTCCGCAAGATAATGCACCGGCTCTGCGCTTGTCACCGATACACGGCTCTTATCCCTCAGGATATAATGCTTTGTAAACGCATCGCGCAGCGACTCGTCCTCTCCGATTATATCATAGTATTCCGTACCCTGCTCCGCTGCTTCCGAAACAGCGGAGTCCTCTGCTGCGCAACTGTCGTCTGCGGCAGCGGTCAGCGCCGCCGCCTTTATTATATCCGGCGCACCCGTAACAAACAGCGCGGATATAAGCAGCACGGAAATCAACCTGATAAAAATCCGTCTGTGTTGTTTCATATTATGCTCCTCCTTATTTATATTAAGTATTTCTGTTACCGAAATCCCGTAAGGGTACGCTTCGCGTCACCTCTTTCTCCGCGCTCCGCGACAAATTCCCTCCTTTATTCCGTGTATTTACCCTTCGGGATTTCAATCCCATTGCTTCCATATATTAACATATATCAACGCCAATGTCAATACTTTGCTAATATTTACTTATTTTGGAGCTATGTGTCGCAATATCAAACGATCCACCGTATTTTTCCATTGTTCCGCGTCGCTTGCGTTTATTCCGGCATAAAGGCAAAGCGCAATGTTCCGTCTGTTTGTATAATAAAAACGCATCCGCCTCAGCCCCCGCGCATCATGAGCAGTACGCGAATATAAACAAAAACGCATCCGCGCTCAAACGGATGCGTTTTTTAACACTGTAAAGCGACCTTTTTCAGCGGCGGTCATGCTCACCGCAGGCATGGCTTGCACAATCGTGCTCTCCGCAGGTATGCCCATGTCCGTGACTGCCGCCATGACTGCATTCCGGAGTCGGAGAATACTCCAGGGTGCCGCGCGCAAAGCTTTCCGCCGCGCTGTCCGCCTCACCTTCAACCCCGCCGTACAGCCTGATCCCCGCCTCCCGGAGCGCCTTTTGTGCGCCCCCGCCGATCCCTCCGCAAATCAGGGCTTCCACATTGAACTGCGCCAGCAGCCCCGCTAACGCTCCGTGACCGTTCTGACCGCAAAGCACTACCTCCGACGATACCGTTCTTCCGTCCTCTATATTATAGATTTTGAATGCCGGGCTATGACCGAAATGCTGAAACACCTTTCCGTCCTTATACGCTACCGCAATCTTCATATTGCATTACCTCCTAATTATTTGTATAGAATATTATAAAATATTATAACTTGTATTCCCGTGCAGTGCCGCAGTCCGCGTCCTGCCTCCGTGGGGTGATTGCGGCTCGGGTGATGGAGCCGTTCTCCTGCGGGCACGCTATTTGCAGCCTCCCCGGCAGGCCCTGCGATGCTTCCGGCACCCTCCGCAGCCGCACTGTTTTTCCTCGCCGCTGCACAGAATATAATCTCCGCCCTCTATGCGTATGCCCTTGCCCTCTACAAGCGCCGCAGCCAGCTTTTTCCTTGCGGAATTATATATCTGCTGCACGGTGGTCCGGGCAATGAGCATATATCCAGCGCACTCCTTCTGAGAAAACCCCTCACGGTCTATCAGCCGCACGGTCTCGTATTCGTCCACGGTAAGGTTTACCCAGTCCTCGCAGCTCCCGGCAGGGCGGAATTCATTAACCTTTGGCAGACTGCACACTCTCCTGCATTTTCTCGGTCTGGACATATTATGTACTCTCCCCTGCATTATTGACATATCCAAGTGATTATGATATTATAAAACAGCGTTTTTGACATATGATATTTATGCGCATTATAGCACGGTTTTTATCATATGTCAATAATCCCTTGTACATTAAATTAAAGCGAGGTCAATATATGAAGGTAATAATTATCGGAGGCGTTGCCGCCGGCACCAAGGCCGCAGCAAAGATAAAGCGCGGGAATCGCTCATCTCAGGTGGATATCTATACAAAGAGCCGCGATATCTCCTATGCCGGCTGCGGTCTGCCCTATTATGTCGGAGGCGATATCTCCTCGCGGGAGGAGCTTATAGTAAACTCTCCGGAAAAATTCTCCCGTCTTACCGGAGCCGATGTCCACACCGGGCATGAAGCCGTAAGCGTGGACACGCAGGCCCGGACCGTAACCCTCCGCAATCTGTCCGACGGCTCCGTTTTTACCGCGGCCTATGACAAGCTGATAATAGCCAGCGGCGCGGACCCCATAATACCCGATATCCCGGGCGTATCGCTGGGCGGCGTTTTTACCGTAAGAACCCCCGATGATGCGGCGTCGATACGCAGCTATATACAGACCGCTCAGTGCAAAAAAGCCGTTGTGGTGGGCGCCGGCTTTATAGGCATGGAAATGGCGGAAAACCTGACCGCGCAGGGGCTTTCCGTTACGGTGATTGACATGGCGGATCAGATTCTCCCCGGCATTCTGGACCCGGAAATGGCCGGCTTTGCCGCAAGAGAACTGCGTAAAGGCGGGCTCCGGCTCCTGACAGGCACTCCGCTTTCCGCCATAAAGGGCGAGCAGTCGGTAAGCTCCGTGGTAACCGGCGCAGGAGAGATTGAGGCGGATATAGTTATTCTTAGCATCGGCATACGCCCGGCCACCGCGTTTCTTGTAAACAGCGGCATCGAGCTTGTCCGCGGCGCCGTAGCTGTGGACGAGCACCAGCAGACCAACCTCCCGAATGTCTATGCCATAGGTGACTGCGCCATGGTCAGAAACCGTATTACCGGCAGTCTCCAGTGGTCGGCCATGGGCTCCACCGCCAACATCACCGCAAGATGCCTCGCAAAGACCCTTACCTCCTCCCCCAGCCCGTACGGAGGGTGTCTGGGCACCGGGGTGGTAAAGCTCTCGCGCACTCTTAACGCAGGCAGGACGGGGCTTACGGAACAGCAGGCTTCGGCGGCGGGCTTCAGCGTCATAACCGCGGTCTGTATAAGCGACGACAAGGCTCACTATTTTCCCGGCTCCTCGGTGTTTGCCACAAAGCTCATCGCGGACAAGGCCACCGGAAAGCTGCTGGGTATGCAGGTCATCGGCGGCGGCGCCGTGGACAAAATGACGGATATCGCCGTGGTAGGCATTTCGGCCGGGCTTAAGGTCTCGGATTTTGACACCATGGATATGGCATACGCCCCGCCCTTCTCCACCGCCATTCATCCCTTTGTCCAGGCCTGCTATGTGCTTCAGAATAAAATGGACGGCGCTCTTGAAACCTTTACCCCCGCCGAATACCTTGCCGGCAAGGCAAAGGGTTACCGCGTTATCGACGTCCAGCCCCAGGCCAGGATTTACGGCGCAACATGGGTGGATCTGGGCAAGGTTAACGGCGAGCTGGAAGGCATATCCAAGGACGAAAAGCTGCTGCTTGTATGTACAAGAGGCAAGCGCGGCTATATGCTGCAGAACCGTCTTAAGTATTACGGATATACCGGCACCAAAGTGCTGGAAGGCGGCGCCTTCTTTAACACCGTCAGGGTGGACAATCCGCAGGGCGCCCTCTCCGCAGAGGAAATCAAAAGAGTTAAAGCCCTGGGCTGTCTGCAGGACAAGCGCTATCCCGATGTCTTCAATGTGCGCGTCATTACCTGCAACGGCAAGATCACCGCAGAGCAGCAGCGCATAATCGCTCAGGCGGCGGAAGAATTCGGCAGCGGCGAGGTAACCATGACCTCCCGTCTTACGCTGGAGATTCAGGGCGTACACTACGCCGATATTCCGGAGCTTATCTCCTTTCTCAACCGGAACGGCCTGATCACCGGCGGCACCGGCTCTCTGGTGCGTCCCGTGGTTTCCTGCAAGGGCACTACCTGCCAGTACGGACTGATTGACACCTTCGGCCTTAGCCGAAAGATACACGAGCGCTTCTACCTGGGCTACCACGATGTGACCCTGCCCCACAAGTTCAAGATTGCCGTGGGCGGCTGTCCCAACAACTGCGTCAAGCCCGACCTTAACGATCTGGGCATAGTGGGCCAGCGCGTCCCGGTGCTCAATTCCGAAAAGTGCAGAGGCTGCGCAAAATGTCAGGTGGAGCTAAGCTGTCCCATCAAGGCCTCCTCTGTAAAAGACGGCAGGCTTATTATCGGGCAGGACTGCAATAACTGCGGCCGCTGCAGAGCCAAATGCCCCTTCGGCGTCATTCCGGAATACACCGACGGCTTCAAGATATATATCGGCGGCCGCTGGGGCAAAAAATACGCCAACGGCCGTCCGCTTGATAAAATATTCACATCGGAGGAGGAGGTCATGGACGTAGTGGAGCGCGCAATACTCTTCTTCCGCAATGAAGGCATTTCCGGAGAGCGTTTCTCCGATACCATAGCACGGCTGGGCTTTGACTATGTTCAGGACAAGCTGATAAGCGGCGCAATCGATAAGGCCGCAATACTGGATAAAACCGTAAAGGGCGGCGCATCATGTTAAAAAAAATACTTTCCGCCGCAGTGGCTGCCCTAATGCTGGCAGCGTTTACCGGCTGTTCCGCCGGAAGTGCGGCAACCCCGGGCCCGGACAGCGTCACGGTATGCTTTACCGACGCCCTTGGCCGCGAGGTAACGGTTCCGTCCCGGCCTAAGCGGGTAGCTGCGCTTATAGGCAGCTTTGCCGACGTCTGGATGCTTGCGGGCGGAACCCTGTGCGCGGCCGCAGAGGAAGCCTGGAATGATTTCAACCTGGAGCTGGGCGATGCGGTAAACCTGGGCGGCGCCCACTCTCAGAGCCTTGAGAAGCTGCTTGCCTCCGACCCGGATTTTGTTCTGGCCAGCGCCTCCACCGTCTCCAATACCGACATGCTGGAGGTGCTGGAAAGCGCCGGCATCACGACGGCATATTTTGATGTTGACTGTTTTGAGGACTATCTTGAAATGCTGGATATCTGCTGCAGAATAACCGGCAGGCAGGATCTTTTCCAGCGGAACGGACTTTCGGTGCAGAAGCGTATACAGGAATCGAAAGCCGGGTTTGCGGCTGCCGGGCTGTCCGAAAGAGAGCGCACCGTGCTGCTGCTGCGCGCCTCCTCCACCTCGGTAAAGGCCAAGGGCAGCAGCGGGACAATCCTGGGTGAAATGCTAAGCGACCTGGGCTGCATAAATATCGCGGACAGCGACAAAACCCTGCTGGATACCCTGAGCGTCGAGAGCATAATCCGCAGAGAGCCGTACCGCATTTTTGTTGTCACAATGGGGGACGATACCGACAAAGCTCTGTCCGGTCTGGCCGCGCTTATGGAGAAAAACCCGGCGTGGCTCACCCTGGAGGCAGTCAGGGAAAGCAGGCTGTATCTTTTGGACAGAAAACTGTTCAATATAAAACCTAATGCAAAATGGGCGGACTCCTATGAAAAACTCTGCAATATACTGCTGGATAAAGCGCAATAAAAGAGCAGTCCTGTTTCTGACGGGCTTCCTGCTGCTCATAGGCTCTGCCGCAGCCGGCATACTCTTTGGCAGTACGCCGCTGTCATTTTCCGAAATTGCCGACGCGTTTGCAAACGGCTTTTCCACCTCCGCAGGGCGCATATTTGCCTATGTCAGACTTCCCAGAACTCTTGCTTCCCTCATCTGCGGAGCGGCGCTTGCCGTCTCCGGAGCCGTAATACAGGGAGTGCTGGCCAACCGGCTGGCCTCCCCCAGCATCATCGGCGTCAATTCCGGGGCCGGGCTTGCCGTTACCGTCTGCACCGCCCTGGGCATCTACGGCACGGGGCAGTCGTTTTTTGCTTTTTTAGGTGCTTTCGCTTCTGTAATGCTTATAAATCTCGGAGCGCGTAAATGGGGCGCCTCCCGCGGTACCGTAATACTGCTGGGTGTTGCCATGAACAGCCTGCTGGGCGCCGTTTCCGACACCATAGTCACCTTTCTTCCTGATGTCGGAGCCATGAGCAACGATTTCAAAGTCGGCGAATTTGCATCGGTAACATATCAGAAGCTGATCCCCGCCGCCATTCTCATCCTGATTACCGTTGCCGTGCTGCTTACCCTTACAAACGAGCTGGATGTGCTTACTTTGGGTCACGACAACGCCGCAGGGCTGGGTATGAACACCTCCCTGATGCGTACGCTGTTTCTGCTTCTTGCCTCCGTTCTTGCAGGCTGCGCCGTCAGCGTAGCGGGTCTGCTGTCCTTCGTCGGGCTTATAGTCCCCCATGCGGTCAGGCGGGTCGCAGGCGGCAAATCCTCCGACCTTCTGGGGCTCTGCGCCCTCTTCGGCGCCGCCTTCGTATGTCTTTGCGACACAATAGCAAGGACGGCATTTTCCCCATACGAAATCCCCGTGGGCATAATTATGGCGTTCCTGGGTGCTCCCTTCTTTGTGTTTATCCTTATCAAAGGCAAGGGAGGGCACAGCGTTGATTGAGCTTAAAGGCATATCCGCAGGCTACGGCCGGGACACAGTTCTGCATGGCATATCCTTAAATATACCCCGCGGCAGGCTGATATCCGTCATAGGGCCCAACGGCTCAGGCAAAAGCACCCTGCTTAAAACAGCGGCGGGGCTGCTGAGCGCCTCGGAGGGCGAAGTTATTCTGCAGGGCAGGAGCCTTACCGGGCTGTCCCGCAGCGAAATCGCCAGGCATATCGCATACCTTGCGCAGGGCAAAAGCGTGCCCGATATGACCGTGGGGCAGTTAGTGCTGCACGGCAGGTTCCCTCACCTTCGCTATCCGCGCAAATACAGCCCTAAGGACCGCAGTATTGCGTCGGACGCACTGTGCCGGATGGGCATGGAAGCCCTTACGGACAGACCCATGTCCTCGCTCTCGGGCGGCATGCGGCAAAACGCCTATATCGCCATGGTGCTTGCCCAGGACACCGATTACATTTTACTGGACGAGCCCACAACCTATCTTGATATTTCCCGTCAGCTTGAGCTGATGAAAACCCTGCGGGCTCTTGCGGACAGCGGCAAGGGCATAGCGGCCGTAATGCACGACCTGCCGCTTGCTTTCAGCTTTTCCGACGAAATCGCCGTTACAAACGACGGAGCTCTGCTGGCGGCGGACACCCCCGAGGTGCTGTGCCAAAGCGGCGTCATAAAAAGCGTCTTTGGCATTGAACTGAAATACAGCGCAGAGGAAAACTGCTACCACTACAAATACAATTCCGCTCTTTCCCGCCGCAGTGCCGCCATTGAGCCGGATTAAGCCGGACTTTTCGCGTCTCGCGGCGGCGGACGGTCGCAAGCCGGATGCACATTTACCTTCTCTCGTCCCCGCTTTGTCCGCCCGCAAACACTCTGCAGGCATTGTCATAAAATATTTTATCCAGTATCTTTTCCCCCACTCCGGCCTTTATAAGCAAGTGGCGCAAACCCGGAAAGCCTTCCGGGCCCTCCAGGCCGGCGGGCAGCCTTGCGCAGCCGTCAAAATCGCTGCCAAACGCCAGGCAATCCTCTCCTCCCAGTTCCAGAATGTGCAGAATGTGCCGCACAAGGCTCTCCGCCGTACCTCCGCAGAAGTCGGAATAAAAATTCATGCCCATCACCGAACCCCTGCTTATAAGCAGGCGTATCTGCTCGTCGGTAAGGTTGCGGATGTGCGGCGTGACGGCGTATGCGCAGGAATGCGTCACAATGGGCAGTTCGGCGTTGTCAAATACCGAAAAAAACGCCTGCCGTCCCGCATGGGACAGATCGGGCCGCACGCCATAGCTCTCTAGCAGGCGCAGAACCCGTTTGCCCCATTTTGTGACCGGAAAATCCTCTCTGCACGAGCCGCATATACCGGCGGTATGGTTCCAGGTCAGCGTGGCGTATACAGGATGAATGCTCCGGAGCAGCTGCTCAAGCTCCGCCTCTCCGGCATAATCAAGCCCCTCCAGCGCCGGATATATTCGGCACGACCCCATATACCCGTTCAGGCTTGCAAACACCTCATACTGCCGCATGACATTTTCCAGCTGCGTCTGCCTGTCGGTTGTGTCTCCTATAAAGCAGGCGCAGCAGGCGGCTTTTACTCCGCCCGCCTCAAGCGATGCCGCGTTGACGCACGGCTTGCCGGGCTGCCGCGACAGTCCCGCCAGCTTATTAAGCACATCGGTATGCAGATCAAATACCTTCTGCACGGTAAATTCCTCCTTTTTTCAGCCACTTTTGCAGGCCGTTCCCCGGTGCCTATGAGTCCCGCAGGCTGTTTTTTTGTACAAAAAAGACCGTTTTTTTGCGTAAAAATGCCCGTTTTTTTATTAAAAAAGGCCTGTTTTTTATTGAAAAATGCTTGATTTTTTGCGTAAAAAACGCCTGTTTTTTATTAAAAATCCGATGCAGCACCGCAAAGTGCAAGACTTTCACCCGGCGTCCCGGTACGCCGCATTTGTATATATTATACTATTACAGTATTGTTTTGAAAAGAAAATATTGACAATCTCCCGGCCATACTGTATTATATGCTTAGTATTATAATACATTCAAAACAAGCGCAGCCCGCAGAAAGGAGGAACAGCATTGTGGAATTTCAATTCCGATAAACCGATATACTGTCAATTGATTGAACAGTTCCGGCTTAAAATTCTCTCCGGAGAATACCCTCCGGGCAGTAAGGTGGCGTCGGTGCGCGAGCTGGCTCACGAAGCCTGTGTAAACCCCAATACGGTGCAGCGCGCCTTTACCGAGCTGGAGCGCGAAGGGCTTGTCTATACGCAGCGCACAAGCGGCCGTTATATAACCGCGGATCAGGAACTGATCTCCCAGTGCCGCAGCAGGACCGCCGCCGGATTTGTAAGCGACTTTTTGCAGAGCATGGAGAAAATAGGCATACCTAAGGAGCAGCTCCCCGACGAGCTAAAAAAATATGTAAAGGAGTAACGGAATGTCAACCATTTTCAAATGTGAAGGGCTGACCAAGGACTATGAATCCACCAGAGCCTTAAACGGCATAGACCTTGAAATCAGCAGCGGACGCGTTGTAGGACTGTTAGGCCCCAACGGCAGCGGCAAATCCACACTTATTAAAATAGCCAACGGCTTGCTTACTCCCACCTCGGGCAGCATAACCATAGACGGTAAGCCCGTAGGCCCGGAAACCAAGGAGCTGGTAAGCTATCTTCCGGAGCGCACCTACCTTAACGACTGGATGCGGGTGCGGGACATTGTGAAGTTCTTTAAGGATTTTTATAAGGATTTCAGCACGGAAAAAGCCTCGGATATGCTCTCCCGGCTGGGCATAGACCCTGCCGCGCGGCTCAGAACCCTGTCCAAGGGCACCAAGGAAAAGGTGCAGCTAATTCTGGTGATGTCGCGCAACGCCAAGCTTTATCTGCTGGATGAGCCCATCGCAGGCGTTGACCCTGCGGCGCGGGATTATATACTGGACACCATACTTTCCACCTATAATCCCGAGGGCAGCATAATCATCTCCACCCACCTGATATATGATGTGGAGCGGGCACTGGACGATATCATCTTCCTGCTCAACGGCCGCGTCGAACGCTTCGGTGATGCAGATACAATACGCGAAAACACGGGCAAATCCATCGACCAGCTTTTCAGGGAGGTGTTCAGATGTTAGGCAAGCTGATTAAATACGAGTTCAAAGCCACTTATTCCATCCATCTGCTCATGTGTGCAATCGTGCTTGGAATGTCCGTAATATGCGGATTGTTCTCTCTGATACCGACAGACCAGATTGTGGACGATATCACACATGCCGGAACCGTCTTTACCGTCATGCTGCAGACCTTGCTGCAAGCGCTGCTGGGTCTGATGATGTCCGGAATAACCGTTACCACCCTGGTACTGATTGCTGTACGCTTTTACAAAAACCTGCTGGGCGGAGACGAGGGCTATCTGATGTTTACCCTCCCCGTTTCGCGCACTCAGCTTTTGTGGAGCAAGCTGATAACGGCAATGTGCTATATTGTACTGACGGCGGCGGTTTGCGTACTGGCAAATGTCCTTGCATATCTGCCCCTGCTTATTAAGACCACCGATATAGAGGTAAATCCGGGCGATGTACTGGCCGGACTGCGCGAGCTCTTGCGGATATTTATCGACCTTTTGCGCAAGATAGGCTACGGCGACGTTTCGGTTTCCCTTATGCTGGCCTCGCTGATAGTTTCCGGCATTATAAGCATTCCGGTGAGCGTGCTGCGCTTTTATTCCTCGGTATCCATCGGTCACCTTGCCAAAAAGCACCGCGTTGTAGCCTCCTTCGGAGCCTTCTTCGGGTTCTATGCCGCGCTGCAGCTTATCACTCTGGTTGCTTTTATCTGCCTGTTCGTGCTGCTTACCGCTGCCGTAACCGACCAGGTACGGCTGGCCGTGACGGAAATAGGCATATATATGCTGCCGCTGTTCTCGGCCGGTCAGTTTATACTGCACTACCTGATAACCAGGAATGTCATGAACAAGCACCTGAACCTGCGCTGAAGCACCAAAACGGATTATCCGGTTATAAAGTTATGCCCGAATCTTTTGTTAAGGTTCGGGCATTTATTTGCCGTTTTTTTTGCGCTTCGTTGCTGTTTTTTGCGCTTACGGTTTTGTTTTGATTACTGTTTGGACATTAAAGCTCCGTAAACACGGAGGTAGTTACATACTCCCTGCCGTCTTTTGCGGCCCTGAGCTCTATATAGTACCCTGCCGCCCCGTCCGGAACCCGGCCCGAGACCGTGCCGCCGCTAACCTCAAGAGGCGCGGTCTGCCACTGTTGATCCATAAATGTCGCGCTGTAGCCGTATTTTTCATGTATGCTGTAGGTCATTTTTTCGTTGATATAGTAAAGCAAGGCTGTAACAGACGCGCCGTCGTAATTGTTGATGGGCAGGCTTATATCCCGCCCGGACGGCTGCTTTGCAAGGCAGGTGAGCTGCTCGCCGCCGCATACAACGGAATCCGCAAAAAGCATGCTCTCGGGCGGAAGCCAGCCGTGGACATGGGAATGCATCATTTCATTGCGCATACATATCCTGGTGCGCGGATTGTTTTTAACCGTATCAAGGTAGCTCTTGGAGACGCTGTTGACAGAGAAACAGCTGTCATCGTTCCAGCATTGCCACAGCACCGGCATGCCTACCTTATCGAATTTGTCCTCAGCGCTCCACAGCGCGCGCGTAGCAGGCGAGGCAAAATTATCCTTCATCCAGGAGAGCGCTTCACCCAGATAGCCGGAGCCGTAAACCGGCACGGCAAAGGCGAAGCGGTTATCCTCACCGATGGCAATGGAGGTGATGACTCCGCCCCAGGAAATGCCGGTTATTCCGACTTTCCCGCCGTCCACTTCGGGAAGGGAGCGCAGGACATTGCCGGCCAGAATGGCCTGGGATACCGCGTGGTACATCCACATATCCTCCACTCGGCCTGCAGAGCTGCTCATGCCATCGTTATCCGGGGCGTTTGTATACGTGCCGTCGTTAAGGCTTGCCGGAATGCCGAAGCTCCAACGGTCGTCCGCCGCATCGCGCTCCATGGGGAAGTACCCGGTATTGTCTATCGCTATGGCGGCATAGCCGCGGTCGCGCCACATCTTCACCCACTGCACAAAGGCGTGTCCGCCGCCGCCGTGCATAAGCACTATGCCGGGAACCCTGTGCCCGGCGTCCGCCTGCTCCGGTATTCCGATGTACGCAAAAACCGCTGTTTTGCGCCCGTTTCTGGGCATCCCGTCAAACACCGCGGCTTTTATTCCGGCATATTCCCCGGTAGGATCAAACTCAGGAATATAACGCACCGGGGGTGTAATGTTAATGGCCGTAAACATATATAACGCTCCTTTGTTTTACCGATTTGCCCGGCAACGCATTTACTTTTACCGTGCATAAATAAACAAAAAGGGACGCGCGGTATGCGCGCATCCCCCTGAAAAACAGTTGATTATTCCGCCTTTTTGGCATGAGCCAGCAGATATTTTTCCGCCTCGGCACACCAGAGGTTGTTGCTGCGCTTCATAATCTCGGCAAGTCCTGCAAACAGCGGATCGGTTTTGCCCTTTTCCTCAAAGTCGGCAATAGCGGTAAGCTCCAGCTCGATATTGTTATAGATGAGCTTCTTGCCGCCCGGTATCTTGGGCAGGTTAAGAGTGGTATCTATAACGGCGTTCAGGCCTCCGATATGGGTTACCATAACGGCCGGATTCAGACGGCCCTTGCTCATAAGGTCAAGAGACTCTATCATGTCGGCGGTGTTGCCTCCGGAGGTACCCACGATATGAGTGGAGGCGTAGTGCACGTTGTAGAAGTTGAACTCCGCCTTGAACTCGGTATTTGTGGGGCCTGCAAAGAAGTTCAGACAGCCGTCCTTGCCCAGGATCTTGTCGCCCTGCTCCACAACGGGGCGTACGGGAGCAAACACGAATACATCGTCATAGCCTGTGCCGTCTGTAAGCTCCATGAGCTTGGCCACGGGATCCTCTCCGCTTGTATTGAGGTAAACCAGCTTGATGCCGTCCTTAGCGGCATCCTCTACGGTGAAGATGGAGGCCGCACGGTCCAGTCTTGCCTGGTCGATATCGGTTACCACCAGCAGACCGGGTCTGCGGTCGGAGTGAAGGGCATAATCTATGGCGCCCAGACCCATCGGGCCCACGCCGGCAAGTATTGCGCACTTTCCGCCCTCAACAATGCCCATCTTGTGGACATAGCTGCCCTGAGTGGTATGATACTGAGCGTGGAAGCCGCCCACTATGCAGCTCTGCGGCTCTGCCAGTGAACCGCAGAAAAAGGCGTCGCCGGTATAGTTGAGCAGGCAGTTATATTCCATTACTACTGCCGGGATAACAACATAAGTGGCATCTCCGCCGATATAACGGTAGCTGTAGCCCGGAGCCGCCAGTGAGCCCTCGTTGTTGATGGCGGGCTGAATGGAGAATTTATCGCCTTTCTTGAACTTATCCGCCCATTTGCTGCCCACCTCTACAATCTCGCCGCAGAACTCATGGCCTATGATGACCGGATTCTCCGCCACATCATTGGGTACTCTTTTATGGTCGGGGCCCTGAATGCTTGCTTTATAGGACGACATGCAGATGGAGTCCGAAATAATATGAGCAAGTATTTCGTCGTCTTTAATCGCGGGAAGCTCAAACTCTTCCAGTCTGAGATCGTTTTTCCCGTATAGTCTTACCGCTTTGGTTTTCATAGATGTAACCTCCAAAAAATATTAAAATTCAAACCCTTTCGGGTATTATTCGCAAGCAAGGTACGCTGCAGATCAGATAACTTTTACATTTTCGTTCTCTGCCAGCTTTCTGGTCTCCTTATCCAGGCCGTCATCGCTTATCAGCACATCGATATCCGACATCCTGGCAAAGGTAAAGGGCATACGCTTCTGCACCTTGGAGGAATCCAGCAGCATAACACGGGTACGTGCCTTTTCCATTACGGCGGATTTAAGCTCGCATTCGGAAAAAGCTCCGCTTGTAAAGCCCGTCTGAGCGTTGAAGCCGGAGGCCGACATAAAGGCTATATCGATATTTACGCTGTTTACAAAATCCATGGAATGCACGCCGGATGCGGAGAGGGTGTTGCGGTTGAGATTCCCTCCCACCAGTGTAACGGTGGTCTTGCTCTTATGCACCGCCTCCAGGGCAATGTTCGGGTCGGTGGTTATTATATAGTAGTTATCGTCCGGAAGCGCCTTGATAAACTGCAGCATTGTGGAGCCGGAATCCAGGAACATGGCACAGGAGGGCTGGGCAAGCCGCAGAGCCTTTGAGGCGATCTCCTGCTTTTCCCTTGTGTGGAGAACGGCGCGCCTGGAATACAGGTCCTCGGAATTGACCCCTGCCCGCGAAGCCGCCACTGCGCCGCCCCGCGTCCTGATTATCTGACCCTTTTCCTCCAGAAACGCCATATCGCGTCTTAAGGTCATGTCGGAGACATCCGGGCACAGCTCGGTAAGCTCCTTGAGGGAGGCTTGTCCGCAATTCTTTATATATTTGAGTATCAGCTCTCTTCTGTCCGAATACAGACTTACCGCCTCCTTTTGACTGTAATATTATATAGTCAAAGCGGCGTATTGTCAATTGAAACGAACAAATAGTGTTTATAATTAACAGACAGGCTGTTAATTCCGAAGCATTTGCGCACGCCGGGCAAAGCGCGCGGTTATGCAAAGTCTTCCGGGGTACAGGCAAAAAAGCTCCGGCTGCGGGCATGCCGTAACCGGAGTTTTTTATGCGATTATACCGTTATAGTGTACGGTTTTATTCTTTTGTGCTGCAATACTGATCGATTATGTTGTTGGCTGCGTCGGTGACCGATTCAAAATACACTTCCGGCGTTACGGAGCCGTTGATGAAATCAAGGCAGCAATAGAGTATGGCGTTACCGAAGCCGAAGCCGGTATCGCTGCTGCTGAGCCAGCAATAGGTCTGATAGGTCGTGGTACGGCTCTTATCCCGAACCTTGACAAGGTTTTCTATGGACTGCTCGTCATAGAGGCAGGCTCCCGCTTCCGCTTCCAGCAAAACCATGTTTTCCGTTGAATCCTTGGCATACGGCGGAGCTATAATATGGCTCATGAGCTCTATGGAGCCCTTGGGGTTGGGAGTATTCTTTACGGTGCAGTATGCATCGTACCAGTTGACTTCGGAAATATAGTCCTGAGCGTCCGGCCCCTTAGGCGGCATGATCAGTCCGAATTCCACCTCGCTCTTCAGGTCGTTAAGCTGCTGCGCCCTGTTGGCGTATGTGAGCATAATGCCGTACTTGCCGACATTGAACCCCTTTATTTCCTCTTCGATATAGTTGCCAAGATATACGCTTTTATCCTGAGCCGCCATCTTTACAAAGAAATCAACCGCGGTGAGCACCTTATTGTCGGTTGCGCTGAACCTGTCCACTCCGTCCACCTTTTTAAGGAAGGAGCCGTCGTTGGATGTAACCATGGAGCACATTGCAATGCTGGTTGCGCCCATGCACATACCGTACACATCACGGTCGGCGTCCGTAAGAGCAACGCAGACCTCGCGGAGCTTATCAAATGTCCATTCGCCGTTGTCGGAGAGCTCGTACATCATTTCCTTGGTGTAACCGGCCTTGGCCAGCATATCGAAATTAAAGAAGGTTACCTGATTGTAGCCCGCCGAGGCATAGCCTATCTGATTTGGCACCACGAAATACAGATTGCCGTTATATACTCCGCAGGCCTGAGTGCTCTCGACATTCCAGTACTGGGTATCGGAAAAATAATCCTCCATGCCGTGTTCGGTGATGGACTCCACTATGCTGCCCGCAATGCCGTTATAGGCATAAAGTCCGGGAATAGCGCCGGGCTGCCCTACGTGCAGGACATCGCATATCGGCTCTCCGGCGCTTGCCGTCATCTTGGCGTCCTCCAGCCAGTTGTCCGTGGCCTGGACATATGTAACGGTTATGCCGTATTTATCCTTGAGGTAATCCACTTTTTCGTTAAGCTGGACACTGCCGGGCTGACCGGGCTCAAGCGGCATATTTTCCCGGAAGGTCGACCAAAAAAGAACGCGGTAGTTCTCGCCGGGCTTCATAAACGTCTCTCTCTGGATGCTGCCGCTTTCGGTAGGAGCCGGAGTGGCAGATTCGGTATTTTCGGGGGCGCATCCCGCAAAGGCAATTGCGGCAAGCAGCATAAGCACTGCCGCAAACAAACACAGCGGTTTTTTCATAGTTATACTTCCTCCTTTTTACTCCCGGAGCGAACAGGCAGAGCAAAACACCTGAACGCCGTCCGGTACTGATTGTATTTTAGCAAACAGAGATTAAAAAGGCAATAGTACGCAGATGCACAAAATTAATATTCGCCGCGCACATAATTAACCTTTTGCACCTTTTTACCCATTATGCGGAATTAGCATTAAAAAATGTTGATATTGTGCTATCCTGTTTTATGCTGACCGTTTAAGCCGCGGAAAAATCAAAGGGCGATGAAGCCGCTTCACCGCCCGTATTTTGCCGTGCCGGATGATGTTGAATAATGCTGCGCGCCTGCGCAGAACCGGGCACGCTTTATTCAAACACGCGCTTGCCCCAGGAGAAAATATCCTTCCACCAGGGCTTGGAGATATCCGAAATTATGACCTTGCCCTCGCTGGAGGAGGCATGTATGAACTGATTATTGCCTAAATATATTCCCACATGGTCGCACTTGTCGCCGTCGTTTTTATTGGTATTGAAGAATACCAGATCGCCCTTTTTGAGCTCGGACATGCTTGTTATTTTGCGTCCGAAGTTGTTATAGCCCTGAGTATAGGCGGTACGGGGCATTGTATAGCCCATGCTCTCCTTGAAAACCGTTGTGGTAAAGCCGGAGCAGTCAAACGACTTGGGGCCGTTTGCGCCGCGGACATACTTGGCGCCGAGATAGCCCTTGGCATGCTCTATCATGGCATCTATACGGGCAAGCAGCTTTTCGTCCTCCGTCATCTCGCCGGTTTTTGCGGAGGAGGAATACAGCAGGCTGAGAGTTTTGGTTCCCGCTATGCCGTCGGCCGTAAGCCCGTTCTTCTTCTGGAATGCTTTGACGGCCTGAGAGGTTTTGCTGCCGAAATACCCTGTACAGGTGCCGCTGAAATACTTAAGCTCCTTGAGCCGCTTCTGCATGGTTACAACATCGTCATTTTCCATACCGGACCTGAGCGCCTTAGCGGGAAGCGGATACAGAAGCTCGTCGTCGCCCTTGCCAGCCCCAGCCTGCGGTACCGCTTCGTCGGAGTAAAGCCTTGCAAGAGTCTGCTGCCCCGCAATTCCGTCCGCGGTAAGGGAATTCTTTTTCTGGAATTCGGTAACGGATTTATAGGTAACGCTTCCGAAGTTGCCGCTGCAAGTGCCTTCAAAATAACCCAGCTCCTTGAGCCGTTCCTGCATGCGGCGCACATCGGCGTTGTTATTCATGCCTCTTTTGAGGGTATATACCGGAGTTTTAACGGCATCATCGTCAATTGTGACGGAGTTTTCCGATACCTTTATATATTTTGCAAAGGCATAGCCCTTGAGCCCGGCCTTGGTCTGCACATACAGCCACTCGCCCTCCGTACCCAGGACATATACCACCATGCCGCTTGTCAGGCGGCCGATGGAATCGTTGGAGGTGCCGGGGCCCTTGCGCAGATTGAGATAATTGGCGATACCGGCTACCTTGCCCTCGTATATGCCGGTGCCTGCATCGCCGTCTTTTTTGATATAGTCGCTGACGGCATAGCCCTCGATGCCGTCCCCGGTGCGCACCTTGTACCAGTCGCCGCTCTGCCCGATAACGGAGAGCGCGGTACCCTTTGCCATGACATAATAGGAGGGATGGGATGTGCTGGGCCCCTTGCGCAGACGCACCGCAGCCGTAGCCTTGGCGCTGCCTATTACCTTATCCGCAGAAACCAGTCCCATGGAAGTCAGAGTCTTTTCCCCGCATTTGCCGTCCTGAGTGAGCCTGTTCGCCTTCTGGTATGCTTTGACCGCAGCTACGGTCCCGCTGCCGTATTTGCCGTCCACGCTTCCGCTGTAAAAGCCCTCGTCCTTCAGCACCGTCTGAATTGCGCGCACCGCGTCGCCCTCGTCGCCGCTGACAAATTTTATTTCCGCCGCGCCGGCAACCACCGGAAGCGCTGCGGCAAGCAGTACTGTTATCAGAAAACAAACCGTGATCTTCTTAATACTCATTCATCAAAACCGCCTTTAGAGGTTAACGCCGCTTGTGAAAAGCAGCATACAGCAAATGCTATTATATACTAACAGAAGCATTTCGTATTTGCAAACCGCCTGCGGAGCAATTACCCGTGATTTGCTCCCGTTTTGGCCGTATTTCTCCCTCTGCCTCCCGTTTATTACAAATATATTACGGATATATTTCATGCGCGCAAATTATTCTTTCAAATTCCGAAACCTTTGCACCGGGCCGGCGCGGTGTGCGCACGGTGCGGAAATATATGCGGCGGAGAGCAGTGCGCTCTCCGCCGCATATATATCTTTCAGTCTGCGGACATTATCCTGGATTACTCAAATACTCTTTTGCCCCAGGAGAAAATCTCCGCCCACCATCTGTCCGTTATATTGGAAATGATCACCTTGCGTTCGCTGCTGGAGGCGTGTATAAACTGTCCGTTTCCGATATATATACCGACATGGTCGCACAGGTCGCCGTCATTGGCATTGGTATTGAATAAGACCAGGTCGCCCTTGACCAGTGCCGACATATCGGTTATCTTTCTGCCGAAATCGTTATAGCCCTGAGTATACGCGGTGCGCGGCAGGGTGTAACCCATGCTCTCTTTGAACACCGCGGTGGTAAGGCCGGAGCAGTCAAAGCTGGTTGGACCGTTGCCCCCAAGGACATACTTGACTCCCAGATATCCTTTGGCATGCTCTATCATGGCATCTATCCTGGCCTCCAGCTCCGGAGACATCCCTCCGTTAACTTCCGCCTTTGCCGAATACATTGCGGTAAGGGTCTTGCTGCCCGCTATTCCGTCCACGGTAAGACCGTTTGCCTTCTGAAAAGCCTTTACGGCTTCCAGGGTCTTGCTGCCGAAATATCCCGTGCAGCTTCCGGAAAAATACTTAAGCTCGGTCAGGCGGGTCTGCATTGTCTTGACATCGCTGCTTGTCTGCCCCTGCCTGAGCGTTGCAGAGGGAACGGGATAAACAAAGGTGTCGTTGCCGCCGCTGTCCCCGTTCTGATCTCCCTGAGCAACAGCTCCGGACGAATAGAGAGCAGTAAGGGTTTTCTGACCGGCGATGCCGTCCGCGGTAAGCCCGTTGCGTTTCTGGAATGCCACCACGGCGCTGTAGGTTATGCTGCCGAAATTGCCGTCGCAGCTGCCCGTAAGATAACCCAGCTCTTTAAGCCGCTCCTGCATACGGCGCACATCAGCGTTGTTGTTCATGCCTCTTTTAAGGGTGTAATCCGGTATCGTAATGCTTACATCGGGATCCGCCAGGCGGTCCGTAACAAGAATATAGTCGCTGTAGCAGTAGCCCACTATACCGGTGGAAGTCTGTATCTTTACCCATGTTCCCTTTTCCAGGACATATACGATGCTGCCGTTTGTAAGGCGGCCTATGGAATCCGAAGAGGAGCTTTTGTCGGCCCTGATATTGAGATAGCTGCTGACATTTATGACCTTGCCTTCATACACCTTATTTACGGTATCATCCTCCGTCTGTATGTAATTCTTGCTCACATATCCTTCTATACCGTCGCCCGTGCGCACCCTGTACCAGTCTCCGCTGCTGCCCAGAATGGAAAGCGCCGTGCCTTTAATAAGCTGATACAGGGTTATATATGAGGTGGAAGCCCCTCTGCGCAGATTTACCGCGCCGGTGGTTACGCCCTTCTGAATTACCTCGGCGTCGGACAGCAGTCCCATGGCCGTAAGCGTCTTTGTACCCGCCTTGCCGTCAGCGGTAAGGGAGTTTTTCTTCTGGTATTCCTTGACCGCAGACACGGTGCCGCTGCCGTAACTGCCGTCTATGCTCAGAGTATAAAAGCCCTCCTGCTTAAGTACCGACTGCAGGGCTTTCACGGCATCGGATTTCGTACCGGGTTCCAGAACCGAGGCGGCCTCCGCTCCCGTGGGTAATATTAAAAGTGCCAATATGATCGCCGAAACGGCCGACAAAGCTTTTTTGCAGCTCAATGTTGTCACCATACCTTTCCCGTGAGTATCTCCACCGTCAGCCTGTTATGCTTTCGGTGAGTATATAATAACAAATCCGCTTTGTCTTTGCAAAACCGCTCACCCCCCTTAAGCCCCGATTATCTCCCCTCATCTCCGATTTACTCATAATTGTTACGATTTTATTACAAATTCATTGCTTTGTGTAATAATTAAAGGCTGTACCCGCTTGGATACAGCCCTGAAATGAATGCCTTTATTGAAGCTTAATATACTTATTGCTGGCCCATCCTTCCTGCCCGGAAGCCCTGCGGACCTTATACCAACCGTTTTCCGCCACATCCAGCACGGTCACGGCTTCATTGGCTCCGATTACGGACAGGCTGGAATAGCCGGTATCCGGGCCGGAGCGTAGATTAAGCGATGATGTCCCCTGCATAATACCTTTTGCTTCCGTTACGCTTATATAGCTTCCGCTTATATAGCCCTCGGTACCGTCTGCCAGCTTTAACCGATACCATCCGTCGCTCTTGCCCAGTACCGTTACGGACGCGCCCTTTTGCACATGACATATCAAAGAATAGCTTGTTGACGGTCCGGAACGCATATTTACGGAGGAATTGCAGTTAACTATTACAGCCGTCAGCTTACCCGAAGCTGTACCCTCAGAAGCCGTAGGCGTGGGCGTAAGCGTCGGTGTAGGCTTGGGCGTAACGGTTATGCTGCTAACTCTCAGATACCCGCTGTTTATGTAGCCCTTGGTGCCGTCTTTAAGCACTACACGGTACCAGTCTCCGCTCTTGCCCAGTACCTCTACGCTTGTCCCCTTGACCACCGTGCCTATCAGGCTGTAGCTTGTGGAGGGACCGGAGCGCAGATTGACCGAAACCCTGCAGTTTACCACTACGCCTTCCTGCTTTATAACAGGTGTAGGGGTCGGAGTAGGAGTGGGCGTTGGCGTAGGTGTCGGCGTCGGGGTAGGCGTCGGTGTCGGCGTCGGCGTAGGCGTAGGCGTAGGCGTAACGGTTATGCTGCTTAC
>JAQXIQ010000109.1 GCA_029007865.1 Bacillota bacterium | reverse complement strand
CACGCAACGCCGTTTTGCGCAGGCATATAATAAGCATAAGCGAAGCGTTTGAAAAATATGGGCCTGAGCAATATGCCTTTCTGAAGGGCGCGGTGCTGTCCAACGCACTTATGGATCAGACGGCTGTGAGCCTGTGCCATTTCCGTAATCACCTGACCGGGGGGCTGCCGTCCAGAAAGCTGCAGGTCTATTCCACCGGTGAGCGGACGAGCAACGACATAGATTTGTTGGTCAGACCGCAGGATCTCACCGCGGCGGACAAGGCGCTGAGGGGGCTGGGGTTTGCGCAGGGGTACTGGGATAAGGCAAAGGAATGCTTTGTTACTTTTGACCGCAGGGAGATAGTCAGCCGAAGGATGAACAGGGGGGAAACTGCGCCCTATATCAAGGTCACGCAGGAAAAGCCGCTAAAATATATAGAGGTGGATGTCAATTTCAGCCTGGACGGGCTCCCGTCGGGCAGGCAGGGGCTGTTGGACGAGATGCTGGCCGCGACCAGAGAATATCCGTGCAGGGACGGCGGCCCGGGTATACGCTCTTTGGCGCCGGAGTATTTTCTCATTCAGCTTATACTGCACCAGTGCAAGGAGTCGCAGATATATTCCATGGTAAAACGCGGAAAATCGGACATGCTGTATAAGTATGAGGATATAAAACGGCTGCTCCGGAACAGTCAGTACGGAGGCGAGCTGTTTTACAGCGCCGTAAAGAGATTCTCGCTGCAGAACGAGGTGTGCCGCGTGCTGTCCTGCGTAAAGGATATATACGGCTTGCTTTGCGCTCCGGAGGCTGAGGTGCTGCTTCAGGAGAACGAAAACATACCGGACTCCGTCGTTACGGATTATGACGGAGGGCATAAGAGATATGTTTATACCGATTCCGTAAGGGGACGCCTCATTAAGCACAGAGCGGAGAGGGGCCTTGCGGAATATGAAGAAGCGTAAATGCGCCGCATTTGACGCCGATGCCATGAGCTGTGTGGAGAGCTATCTGCTGCAATGGCTGCGCAAAACAGATATCAGGCTTCCGCTAATATATTGCGAAAGCTATATTGAGCCGGAACGGGCGTATTTTGAGGCGGAAAAAGGCTTTGCGTATTTTACCGGCTTTCCCCGCCTGCAGGATACCCTGAAGGAAGCCGGGATACTGCGCAGCGAAGTGTACTGCGGCCGGAGCATAAAAAAGGGGCTTACCCTGGAGCAGACAAAGCCCTGCTTTTTTGACGGCGGGAAACAAAGGCCGTGGCGGGACGACCATTTTATACGCCTTACGCGCCTGACGCAGCAGAGGCTCTATTATATCAACTGCTATCCGCCTTCGGCAGGGTATATCCCCTGTCAGGAGCAGCGGCGTTTGCTCAGCGGCAAGCGTATCAACTACCGCATAAGGAGTGTTGATTGCGCCGGGCTTATGCTAAAGAGCGCGCGCCAGCTGGAGCGGATGAGCGCGTACAGCCCAGAAGAGATACAAATAAAGGAACCCGGCAGGCTGAGAGACGCCTTGCTATTGCTAAGAGTAAGCCGGAGCCGCATCGAGGCATGGCTGCGCCTGCTGCAGGATATGGGCATAGTGCGCAGTGCCGCCCCGGCAGAGCAGTGCGCACGGGAAAGGGCGCTGCTTAACGATATGCTCCTGCTGTGTGAAAGGAGCAGGCTGCGCGGCGCCGACGAATCGGCAGCGCTCGCGGAGCGGTTTGAAGAGCTTAAGCAGGTGGAATATGCTATGGCGCAGCTGCTGAAGGATTTTTATAAGGGAATGCCTACCGTAACGGGACAAGGACAGAAATAACAGCAAGAAACAGATGCCACAGCACGGCCGGTCTCACGGAGCGGCTCCGGTGTCCGGAGCCGGGCCGTCTGCGGCGGAACGGAGGAATAAATGAAACAGAGTAAAGCATACACCGTTTTAACCGATGCCCTTAACAATACCGTGGGCTATTGCGGGAAAATCGATAAAGAAATGCTGATCAAGGAGGAGCTTGGGCTGGACAGCCTTTCGGTGGTCAGCCTGATAGTGGATATAGAAGATAGGCTGGGAGTCTGCATAGCGGACAGTGACCTCTCTCCGGAGCACCTGCTTACGGCGGGGGATCTTCTTGCCCTGATAGAGAGGTATGAAAAATGAATATATGGCAGTTTATCAGGCCGTATCTTGAGCGCTATGGCGGGCGGATGGCGTTTTCCGACACGGCTATGACTTACAGCCGGCTTATTGAGGAAGTGGAAGCCAGAGCGGCGGAATACAAACAGAAAAACCGTATGATTACCGTGTGCGGGAACAAAACGGAGCAGGCCGTGGATATACTGGCGGTACTGTGCTCCGGCAACACTGCGGTTCCTGTTTCAACGGAGTACGGGGCGGATTATGCAGCGCGTGTGCAGAGACTGATGCGCAATGCTCAGGCGGCTCCGGACACTGCGATATGCGCCTTTTCCTCCGGCACTACCGGGACGCCCAAGGGTATTTTGCTCAGCCATGACGCAATTATCGCCGATATGCTGGCGGTGTCCCGGTGCTTTAAGCTGGTGCAGGGCGACCGTATGCTTATTGTCAGGCCGCTTTGCCACATGTCGGCCATAACGGCGGAGCTGCTGTGCGCGCTTTATGCGGGCATAGAGATAGCGTTTTACGATTCCGGATTCAATCCGACAAAGCTTATCCAAACCCTCAGGGAAAAGGATATTACCGTGCTTTGCACCACTCCGACGGTAATGTATCACTGCGCAAGGAGGCATCCGGACGGGCTCAGGCTGCGTGCGGTATGCCTAAGCGGGGAAATACTCTCCCCCGGCAGGGCAGAGTACCTGGCAGCCGGGTTTCCGCAGACGGATTTTTACAATGCATACGGCCTGTCCGAACACTGCCCGCGCGTCAGTATGCTCGGACCGGAGGATTTTATCCGCAAAGCGGGTTCCGTGGGCAAGCCCATCCCGGGGGTAAGGGTGCGCATTGACGGCACAAACGAGCTTGTAGTAAGCTCGCCGTGTATTATGCAGGGGTATTATAATATGCCGGAGGCCACGGATAAAGCATTGCGCGGAGGCGAGCTGCACACCGGGGATATTGCGCACACGGACAGTGAGGGCTATCTGTACATTGACGGCAGAAAGGACGGCATGATAATCCGGGGCGGCGTGAATATTATGCCGCAGGAGTTGCGGGAGGTCTTGCTGAATATGCCGGGAGTAGAGGATTGTACGGTGTGGGGCAAGGAGGATGAAAACTTCGGGCAGCGCATTGCGGTAAATGTATACGGTACGGTCACGCCGAGTGAGGTGCGCGCTTATGCCGCCGCTTGCCTGCCTGCGTATATGGTGCCCTCCGATATCACGGTAAGCGCGGAGCCTGCCGTGGGCAGCGGAGGCAAGCTCAGGACGGGGGACGCGGAAATGGGCCGCCTTTACAGCATATATAAGGAGGAAGCCTTTGGACAGCACACTGCAGATAATATTTAATAAAATAAAGGAAATTGCGGATCCGCCGCAAAGACTCAGAGGCAGCATGAGCCCGGAGGAGGCGGGCCTTGACAGCCTTTCGTTCGTAGCGCTTGCGGTGGCGCTGGAGCAGTATACCGGAGTCGTATCGGACGGGGAAATATCAGACATATACCGCTGTACATCGCTCAGACAGCTTGCGGAGGAAATTGATAAAAAACGGGCGCGGCAGCGGGACAAAAGCACGGAGGCCGCAGGAGACTGATCTGGAAAGGAGTATCGTCCGCATTTGTGCATGACGCGACGTTGCGGCGGCAAGGCGTTTTATGCGCCTTCCGGCTCCGTCATGCGGGTGCGGATGCAGATAATTATGCAGGAACAAAAGCTTATCGGGTTTACCCCGTTTAACGATTTTCATTTCAAAAGCTGCTATTACCATCATCTGCTTGCCTGTTACGGCTATTACGGTGCAGACAGAGAGCTACTGCTGCGCAATTATATCATGCTTTATTCAACGGGCAAAACGCTCTTCAGGGAGTATTCGGTATTGAGTAAAAGTCAGCTCAGGAAAAAGAGCGGAGTGGAGGACAAAAGCCTGCCGGAGCCGGAGGATTTTATAAGAGCGGTGACAGAATACATCGACTCCGGAATACCAGTAATTGCAGCGGTGGACAACTATCTTCTGCCGTATCGCAGGGACGACTGTAAAAAGCATCATGTATTGCATTATATACTTATAACGGGATATGACCGTGAAAGAAAAAAGCTGCACGCCCTGGAGCATATGTTTGAAAACAGCTATAATTACATTCCCATGGAAATATCCTTTAAGACTGCGGAAAATGCGCACAGGAGCGCAGTGGCGCTGGGCAAGACGGGGCGCACCTTCGTGGCGGTTTACCGACATAAGCCGGAGGCTGTAACGGTCACGCCCGCAAAGAAGGAACGGCTGCGTCGACTGATCCTCAGCAGCTGCGGGGTGAAAAATGAACTGCTGCTTTCCATTCCGGCACTGCTGTCCTGCCCTGACCGCAAGGCTCTGGCCGCGCTCAGCAGGCGTCTTGCGGTATACCGCTCCGGGCTGCTTGCAAGAGCTCATGCTGCGGATATGGACGGCGGCAGCCGGGACATTGAGCTGCTGCACAGGACGGTAAACAATATCACATTTATTATAAGCAGCACATACCGCGCCAGCCTTACGGGTGACTGTGACAGTAATACCCTGAGAGCGACGGCGGCCAGAATAAAGGAGGTAGTGCAGACGGAGGACAGGCTGCATCAGGCTCTGCTGCGCTGTTACTGTGATGATAAAACATATTGATTTGAAACCGTATATGAATATCCGGCAATTCTCGGGAGAGGACTGCAAAAGTCTGCTGCCTGCGGCAAAACTGCCGCGGACCGTCCATTTCGGCAATGTCTCTTTTGCGCTGCGCAAAAACGGCGCCGGCTTTGATACCGTGGTATGCGCCGCCCAGGAGATACCGCTGAAAGTCACGGCTTCTTCGCTGTGCCTGCTGGGGTTCAGCACATGGGGCAGCTACAGTGAATATATGGATA
>JAQXIQ010000108.1 GCA_029007865.1 Bacillota bacterium | reverse complement strand
ATCGGCACCGAAACGGCCGCACTTGACTGTGACACCCGCTGCGGCGAGAAGGTCGGTTACGGCAATGTAAAGCCCCTCGGCCTCGCTGCCCTTGGCTGCCTCGCTGTATGACGGGCGTCTTCCCTTGCGCGCATCCCCGTAAAGAGTAAACTGCGAAACCAGCAGTATCTCTCCGCCCGTATCAAGGACGGAACGGTTCATAACGCCGTTTTCATCGTTAAAAATGCGCAGATTAAGTATTTTATCCGCAATATACCCGGCATCCTTTGCAGTGTCGCCGCACTTTACGCCCAACAGTACCGTAAGGCCTGCTCCGACGGAGCTTATTATCTCTCCGTCCACGCTTACCGATGCCGACGCGGTTCTTTGCACTACCGCTCTCACTTTTTATCCGTGCCGCCTCTCTGCCGGAACGCTTGACCGGCTTATAATACAGTTAGAATACAGTTTGATATGCTAATTATTCAGCCGGCCTCTCTGCCGCCCACAGCTCCGTTTTGGCAAAAGCCGCCATAAACGCTGAGCCGACCGTCATTTATTGACCCGATAAACCTCAATTACTCCGTTAATCTTTTTCATTTGCCGTATCAGCGAATCCAGCTGTTCGGTATTTTTTATCTCAATGCTGAAGGTTACCGTGGCCACGCCGTTTTTGCCCTGAGCATTTATGGAGATAAGCTTCAGGTCATTGGCATATACCATATTGCTTATATCTATAACTATGCCGCGCCTGTCATAGGCCAGAAGCTGTACATCGGCGGTATAGCTTATATTGCCCTCGGTTGCCCAGGAAACCTCTATCTCTCTTTCCGGCTCAAAATCCGACAGATTATTGCAGTCCCGGCGGTGAATGGAAACGCCGCGGCCCCGGGTAATATAGCCCACTATATCGTCTCCGGGAACCGGATTGCAGCAGTGTGCAAAGCGCACAAGCATATCTGCCTGCCCTTTAACGATGACATCGCTGCTGGACTTAAGAATGGAGTGAGCCTTAGGCTTGAGCGTATCCTCCGGCTTTGCCAGATGATTGGCTTTGCGGTATTCCTCTATCAGACGGAACAGCACCTGATTGGTGGTCAGCCCTCCATAGCCCACCGAAGCATAGAGATCGTCTATGCTTTGCAGCATATATCTGCTCATAATGGGCTCCAGCCACTCGTTTTTAAGCAAAGACGGCAAGGAATATCCCTGTCGCTTGGCCTCTTTTTCCATCATGTCCCGGCCCTTGACTATATTCTCCTCGCGCAGCTCCTTTTTGAACCACTGTCTTATCTTGCTCTTTGCCTCATTGGTTTTAACGATGTTAAGCCAGTCGCGGCTGGGCCCGTGCGGAGCGGCGGAGGTCATTATCTCCACTATGTCTCCTGTCTTGAGCTGAGCATCCAGGTTGACAATGCGTCCGTTTATCTTGGCTCCTATGCACTTATGCCCTATAGCGGAATGGATGGAATACGCAAAATCCAGCGGTGTGGCTCCGGCGGGAAGATCTATAACATCTCCGCGCGGAGTAAAGACAAAAACCTCATCGCTGAAAAAGTCGCTCTTTACCGAATCTACAAACTCTCTTGAATCTCTGCTTTCGGTGTCATAATCCAGCATTTTTCTCAGCCATGCCAGCTTTACATCGGAATCCGAGCTGCCCTTGACGCCCTCTTTATACTTCCAGTGCGCCGCAATACCGTATTCGGCGGTCTCGTGCATTTCTTTGGTGCGTATCTGTATTTCAAAGGGGGTACCGTTGGGCCCTATGACGGTGGTGTGGAGAGACTGGTACATATTCACCTTGGGCATTGCGATATAATCCTTGAACCTGCCCGGCATGGGCTTGAAAATCGTGTGCACGATTCCCAGCACTCCGTAACAGTCCTTGACCGACGAAACGATGACCCTGAGCGCGGTAAGGTCGTATATCTGATCAATGCCCACATTATGGGCCTTCATCTTCTTATAAATACTGTAAAAATGCTTGGGGCGCCCATAGATATACGCGTCAATACCTGCCTCATCCAGCTTTGGCTTTACAATGTCTATCACGGACGCTATATATGCCTCACGTTCAGCCCTCTTCTGATTTATGCTGTCATGTATCGAATTGTATGCCTCCGGATCAAGATACCTGAGCGATATATCCTCAAGCTCCCACTTAATCTGATAAATACCCAGCCTATTGGCAACCGGAGCATATATGCTGAGAGTCTCGTTGGCAATATATATCTGTTTTTCGTGCGGCAGCGAGGAAAGCGTGCGCATATTGTGCAGCCTGTCCGCAAGCTTAAGCAGCATTACGCGCACATCGCTCGCGGTAGCTATAAACATCTTGCGCAGGCTCTCCGCCTGCTGCTCCTCCTTGGAAGAAAAATTGATTCTTGACAGCTTGGTTACGCCGTCCACCAGATTGGCAACCTCACGGCCAAACTGACGCTCGATATCGCTGTTTTCGCAGGAGGTATCCTCCACCGTGTCGTGCAGCAGTGCTGCCGCTATGGTGGCGGCGTCCATGTTAAGATCGATCAGTATCAGCGCTACGCTGGAGGGATGCACAATATACGGCTCTCCCGAGGCTCTGTGCTGATCCTTGTGGGCGCGTGAGGCAAAATCATAAGCATCCGAAATCAGCTTATAATCCTGCTCGCTGTATTTTTCCTTTGCTCTTGCAAGCAATTCCTCCATAAACGCGCCTCCACTCAGGTAAATCAGAATTTAATGACGGTGTGTACGTTGTACCCTTCCAGGTTCTTAATGCCGCCCAGCATGGTGTGCTCCATTGCAAATACTACGGCAACCACCTCGCCGCCCAGCTGCTCCACAAGCTTGCAGGCCGCAAGTGCGGTGCTGCCCGTTGCCAACAGATCGTCAATAACCACAACCTTATCTCCCGGCTTTATGGCATCGGAATGTATCTGCAATTCCTCGGTGCCGCCGCCGAATTTGTATTCGCGGCTTACGACGTCCGCAGGAAGCTTTCCGGGTTTACGCGCAGGGACAAAGCCGGCGCCTATGGAATATGCCAGAGTTGCTCCCAGCACAAAACCGCGTGCTTCGGGGCCTACCACGGTATTTATCTGCAGTCCCTCCAGCTTGCTCTTCATTTTGTTTACAAGCTCTGCAAAGGCGTCGGCGTCCTTGAACAGGGTTGTGATATCCATAAAGCGAATACCCTGCCTGGGATAATCCGGAACCATGCGTATCTTTTCTTTAAGATTCATATTCTTTCTCCTTTTGCTATTTATATTTCCGCTTTTCTTTCGGCGGTATAATACATATCGTTTAAGCAGCCGGTACAAAGGAAGGCTTTGTTTTACTGTTTCCCGCTGAGCCAGGCGACGATATTGTTATATATTTTGCTGTTGGTAAGCGGGTTCTGCGGCGCGTCACGGTTGACGGAAATACCGAACCTGCCGTCGGGCATCTCCGATATATTCAGAAAGCCCAGCTCCCGGAAAACCTGCAGGGAAACGCTTACCAGCATTTCGCTCAGTAAGCGCTCCGCCGCCGTCATACGCAGAAATGTGTCCACGCTTTCAAACATTCCGGACTGTGAAGCGGTATTCCTTACAGACATATATGCCTTGCCCATATTCTCCCGCGAAAAATCCCTGTATTTTTCCGGACAGGAGGCTATGTACTCGGCATTGCTGCCGTGCATGGCGTATACCTCGGCCTCCGGTGCCCGCTGCGAAACATATCGGGCAAAGTAATCGTTGCAGCAATCGCACAGAATAATACAGCGATAGTTTTCCAGCATTATTTTATCCGGATTACCCCCCAGCACAAGGGTATTATATCCGTTTTTATCGCTGACCGAGGAGAAAAATTCAATATCGCATCTTGGATGGTTATTGAATACAAACTCACTTACGGCAAGCGCAGTAGCCGGATGATTGCTAAGTATGAGGGTGCCGCATATATCCTGGGACAAAGCATCGTCAATTACGGCAAAAAGCTCGTCCCTTGACTCCAGGATCTCGTGCTCTGCTTCGTCCTTTTCGGTATTATACATAATTTGCTCAAAAAAAGCACGAAATAATTTCTCATCATTATGAAATATAGTATCTTTTATCAGCTGATAGTCCTTATCGCGGCGTGCGTTATCAATAATGAAACTGACCCGCTCAATATCATTCCAGGTGCTTATCTCGGGACGACCCACCAAAGTATAATAAAAATCGCTGTCAATATGTATGCCGGAATCACGGTAGAAGAACAGCATTGCCTCGACCGAGGTAGCCTTGTCGCTGAAGCCTATCTTCATATGATTGCGGTTTTTGCCGATGACTCTGCACACCGACGCCTTTACGTTATCCACACGGAAGCGCGGTGCAGGATTGCCCATGCCGAACGGGGCGAGCAGCTCGGTCTGCGCCACCAGCCTTGCGTTAAGCTCTGCCAGACACACCCTTGCATCATACTTTGCAACCGGAAACAGCAGCTTTTCATCGGAATTTTCCCGGACATATTGATCCAGCCTCACAGCGGCGTCGTCCAGCCTGTCCGCGTACATACTGACCCCTGCCGCCATGGCATGCCCGCCGAATTTTATCAGCAGATCCTCTATGCTTAGCAGCATCTGATAAATATTGATGCCTTCCACGCTTCTGCCAGAACCGACAGCAACGCCGTCCTGCACGGCAAACAGTATACACGGGCGGTGATACTTCTCCGTCAGCTTGGACGCGGCAATGCCGATAACGCCGCGATCCCAGCCGTCAGATGCAGCAAGGATGATACGGCGACTGCGCACCTGGCCGGATTTTACCGCTATATCCGAGGCCTCGTCAATAATACGCTGTTCCTCCTCCTGCCTGAGTGAGTTGAGCATATTAAGCTGCATGGCAATGTCTTCGGCATTGCCGATGCCCAGCAGCAGCTCCACGCCCAACACGGCGCTTTTCATCCTGCCGGCGGCATTAAGGCGCGGCGCAAGGGCAAAGGCAATATCGCCGGATGTGAGCTTTCCCGCTTCTCTGCCGCTTTGTCTGATCAGCTCCAGCAGTCCGCTGCGTGGGTTGGTGTTTATTTTTTGCAGTCCTTTTTTGACAATAAGCCGGTTTTCTCCCACAAGGGGCACGACATCCGCAACGGTGGCAAGACACGCAAGGTCCAGTAAATCGTCACAGAAGGCCTCGTCTCCGGTAAGAGCCTGAGCCAGCTTGAATGCTACCCCGGCGCCGCACAGTTCCGCAAAGGGATAGTCACCCGGCAGCTTGGGATTGATAACAATACAGTCCGGCAGAACCTCCGGCGGAGTATGATGATCCGTAACTATAACCTCAAGACCGAGTTCCCGTGCCAGTTTTACCTCTGCGCATGACGAAATACCGCAGTCTACGGTAAGAAGCAAACCGCCCTTTGGTACAATTTGCCGTATTGCATCTTCATTAAGGCCGTAGCCCTCGCTGTGGCGGTCCGGAATGTAATAGTCTGCGTCGGCACCCATGTGCTTTAACGCAAGCATTATGACGGATACGGCGCAGATGCCGTCCACATCGTAGTCTCCATATACCGTTATGTGCTTCTGATTCGCGGCAGCCTGCTTGATCGTCTCAACGGCACCGTGCATGCCGGAGAGCAGAAAAGGGTCATTAAAGCAGGCGCCGTCATCGGTCAGATATAGCGCAGCCTTGTCGGGAGTATCGTAGCCGCGTGTATAAAGCACCTCCGCAAGCGGACGCACTATATTAAGCTGTGCCGCTATATCGGCAACAGCGTTTTTATCTATCTGCGATGCTTTAATATTGGGCTGCAATACAACCGGCATAAATGTAATCTCCTCGGGATACCGCGCGTGCTTTATTGGTTTAACCCGGATTTACCGTAATACGGATATGTTAAAATCCCTTCAATGCAAAAACAAAGAAGGGATTTTGTATACGGCATAACTCAGGCATTTTTCTTTTTGGCGCTTCGTTTTTCCGCGATAAACTCCCATATAAAGGGGTTTATAAACATACAGGAATATATGCTGGAAATAATACCGATAATTATGGGAAGAGCAAATTCTCGTACACTGGTAACTCCGAAGACACACAGCGCGCCTATGGTGAACAGTGTGGTCAGCGAGCTGAACAGTGTCCTGCGGAAGGATTCCTTGACGCTGGTCTTGACGACAAATTCCCTTGTATATGTCTTGACATCGTACTTCTTGTTGTTTTCGCGCACCCTGTCAAAGATAACTATGGTATTATTGATGGCATAACCGACTATGGTCAGCATTGCGGCAATAAATGTGCTGTTGAGCTGAACCTGCAAAATGGACATAAACGCCAGCGTGATGAGAATATCATGCAGAAGTCCGGCCACCGTAGCAATACCGAATGTCCACTCAAAACGCAGGGAAATGTACACTAACATGCACACTACAGCCAGAGCAACGGTCCAGAATGCCGCAATAACCAACTCCCGGCTTGCCGTCGCGCTTACCGTGTCAAAGCTTGTGGTTATTTCCTTGCCGGTGACGCTTTTGCCGTATTCCTTTTCCAGTGCTTCCCGTATATCGTCGCGGATATCGGAGGCTTCTATGTTTTCATCGGTATAAAAGCGTATCTCGTAATTGTTGCCGGTGCTTTTTTGTATCTTGACATCCTTGCCGCCGGCCTGAGTGATAATATCGATTACCTTCTGGTTATCTATTTCCGAGTTGAAGCCTACGGAAAGCAGAGTGCCGCCTCTGAAATCGATACCGAGGTTCAGACCCTGAATACATATTGAGATAACTCCGGCAAGTATTATCACGGCAGATATAATCAAATACAGATATTTCTTATTTTTCATCTGCTTTGCCCTCCTTAAGCGCCAGGAGCTTGGGAGATTTAACACCCAGCTTCATAAGCACCTTCATAAAGTACCTTGTTACCACGATAGCGGTAAACATGGAAATAATAACGCCTGCCAAAAGAGTTGTCGCAAAATTTTTGATGGGAGTAGGGCCTACAAGCATCATGACAAGTCCGGCAATTATTGTGGTTAAATTGGCATCCAGTATGGCGGTGCGAGCCTTACGGTATCCGTCATCCACAGCGACATCCAGCTGTTTTCCGGCCTTAAACTCATCCTTGACACGCTCGAAAATAACAACATTGGCATCTACAGCCATACCGATACTCAGTACAATACCGGCGATGGAGGGCAATGTCAGCTGCATCCAGGGGAACGAGGTTATAAACCAGTAGAATATCAGCATATATACATACAGTGCGATATCCGCCGCAAGACCCATAAAGCGGTAGACAACCAGCATGAACAGAAGTACGAGTATTACGCCAACAAGACCGCCGATAAGCGCGGAATTAAGTGCCTCTGCACCCAGCGAAGCGCTGAGCACGCTGGCGCTTATCTCGGAAATGTCCAGCGGCATTGCTCCGCTTTGCAGCACTATTGCCATATTATTGGCAGCCTCTGCGGTTGCGCAGGTGATAATGGCGTTGCCGTCCGTTATCGCGGCGTTTACCGTAGGACGCGAATACTCCTCACCGTCCATATAGATGGCTATATAGCTTTTAGCCTCAAGTGCCTTTTTGGTAGCTTCCGCAAAGCTTTTCTTTCCCTCTTCGTTAAAGGTGATGCGTACTACATAATCGGTGTTGTCCTGTCCCAGATATACCGCCTGAGTAAGCTGGTCACCCGTGCAAACGACATTACCCTCGTCGTCACGGAATTCCAACTTACCGGGAGTACCCAGAAGTTCGGACACGTCATCGGCCGAAGCCACGTCGGCTATCTCAACACGAATGCGGTCCGCGCCCTGCTGGGTAATGGAAACATCGGTATATCCCTTGCTGGAAAGACGGCTCTCAAAGATGGACATAATGCTCTTGATCCCCGCCTGGAAATCCGAGCCTTCCTTTTCCTTGACTTCATAAATGACGGTAACGCCGCCCTTGATATCCATTCCGAGCTTTACGTTTTCATACCAGGGCTTGAATCTGATAATATCAATTGTGATACCTTCGCCGTTAAAGCCTACAGACCAAACCGATAAAACCGCAAGCAATAGTATGATCACAACCAGTGTAATTACACTCTTTGTTTTCATCACTAATCCTCCTCAGTAAAACAATGTGTTTATTATAAATGATTTGAGGCGAATAGTCAATATAAGCGCTCAAATTAAATACAAAATTCTTACTTTTTTCTGTATTCTCTCATCAGTTCTTCATACTCACAGGCATTTGCCCTGATGCTGTCCTTTTCCGCATCGTCCAGTTCTCTTGCAACTTTTCCGGGCAGACCTATTACAAGACTTCCGGCCGGAATCTGCTTGCCCTGGGACACCAGCGCCCCGGCTCCTATAACGGTGTTATCCCCTATCACCGCGCCGTCCAGTATTATTGCGCCCATACCTATCAGCACGTTATCCCCAACCGTGCAGCCGTGCACTATGGCGTTATGGCCCACAGTCACGCCTTTTCCTATAACCGCAGGATGCCCGTCCGATGTGTGGATAGTTGCATTCTCCTGAACATTACTGCCCTGCCCTACGGTAACAAACGAGGAATCTCCCCTGATGCTTGCGCCGTGCCATACCGAAACTCCGGCTTCCAGCGTGACATCGCCCGCTATACAGGCGGTATCCCATACCATGGCGTCCGCGCTTACCGACGGTGTCCTGTCTTTATATTTTACTATCATAGCTTTTCTCCTTTATTTTGCGTTATCCGCAAATTGCACGCGCCGGGCATTTTGCTCCTTGCGCAGCATCATTGCTGTTGATTTATAATTGCCATTATTGCCAGAGCGCACTCCAAGCGCTTGCGCTCCGTCAGACAGCCCATACGGTAGGGCTTATAAATATCGCCGTTATAGATATAAGCATTGGCCGCGCAGCCGCCGGAACAGTAATACTTTGCCCAGCAAGCGCTGCATTCCGGCTTTGTAACCACCGTACAGCGCTTATAAGCCGCCTGCTTTTCCTTATCAAAGCTGCCGTCCATGACGCTGCCCATTCTGCATTCCTCCATACCGACAAACTGATGGCACGGATATATATCGCCGGTGGGAGTAATGGCAACATACTCGTTGCCTGCGCCGCATCCGCTTATCCTCTTGGGCAGACACGGGCCGCCGGTAAGATCCAGCATAAAATGGAAGAAATTAAACTCCCTGTCGGTACCGCGGCGCTCCAGATACAGCCTGGCCAGGCGTTCGTATTCCGCTTCTATTGCAGCAATATGCTCCTCTTTAAGGGCATATTCCTCGCTGGGATCGCTCACCGCCGGCTCCATGGAGAGCTGCTTGAACCCGTAATCCGAGAGGAACTTTACATCCTTGGCAAAATCCAGATTGAATGCGGTAAAAGTACCCCGCACATAGTAATTGGTCTGCTTTCTGGCATTTGCTATTTTTAACGAATTAGCTGCCACTATGTCAAAGGAGGGTTTGCCGTTTACGGTTTTGCGCATATTGTTATGTATCTCGGGCCGGCCGTCAATGCTCAGCACCACATTGGACATTTCT